>CAZCKD010000070.1:0-16562 GCA_964498925.1 uncultured Granulosicoccaceae bacterium | reverse complement strand
CGATTCGTGAAGGCGGGCGTACGGTAGGTGCCGGCGTCGTTGCTAAGATTGTCGAGTAAAGGTTATGGCCGCAGCTAGTCAAACAATACGTATACGTCTGAAAGCATTTGATCATCGTTTGATCGATCGATCCGCTAAGGAAATTCTTGAAACAGCAAAGCGTACAGGTGCTCGAGTTCTGGGTCCTATTCCATTGCCTACCAAGAAAGAGCGATTCACCATTCTAGTTTCACCTCACGTGAACAAGGATGCACGAGATCAATATGAACTTCGTACTCACAAGCGGCTGATGGATATTGTTGATCCAACAGAAAAGACGGTTGATGCGCTTATGAAGTTGGACTTGGCTGCAGGTGTAGATGTTCAGATCAAGTTGAACTGATCCTGACATTTGATCGATCTTAAGGATTGATAGTTAGTTGTTAAAAGGCCCGCTAATGCGGGCCTTTTTTTATGGAGTCGTAATTGATTTCTCGTTGCAGTTTTAGCGAGCGTAATCTGCGACTATCTACATCATCGTCGATAGTGGAGGCCGTGCAAGTGGCAGATCGGAGCGAGGAGCTTGACGGGGAAATTAAAGTCCCGGTATTTGATGGGCATAACGATGTGCTGTCCAGGCTTAGGGATGCTGATGAAGGTATTCAGCCATTTATAGATGGCTCAGACTTCCACATTGATTCTAAAAAAGCACAGCAGGGTGGATTCGCAGGCGGCTTCTTTGCAATGTGGGTCGCATCACCGGGAGAGGTAAGTTATCAATCTCAAATGGTGCAGGCGGAATACGATATTCCGTTGCCAGATGCGGTGTTACAGCCTGATGCGCTGCAGGTAGTTATGGAGCAAGCTGCAATTCTGTTTCGGCTTGAGGAGGTTGGCTGTCTTCGGGTGTGTCGATCGGTTGCCGAGCTTTCCAATTCCATTTCATCCGGCAAAATGGCGGCGATATTACATTTGGAGGGGTGCGAGGCGTTGGATCGAGACCTTAACACCCTTGATGTGTTGTACCAGGCAGGGTTGCGATCGCTTGGGCCGGTTTGGAGTCGAAACAATGATTTTGGTTATGGTGTTCCCTTTAAATTTCCGTCTGATCCGGATATCGGTGATGGTTTAACCCCGCTCGGTATTAGATTGGTGAAAAGGTGTAACGAGCTCGGAATCATGATTGATCTCTCTCACCTAAACGCAAAGGGTTTTGATGACGTTGCTGCCCACAGTAATGCTCCGCTCATAGCAACACATTCCAACGTTCATTCGCTCTGCCCGCATGCTAGGAATCTAACTGACTCACAGATGGCGGCGATAAAGGCATCGTCTGGAATGGTTGGGTTGAATTTTGCGACCGCTTTTTTACGTGAAGATGGTCGAATGCTCGCCGACGTTTCAATAGATCAAATGCTCAGGCATTTGGATTATTTGCTGGAGCATTTAGGAGAAGGCGGAGTGGGGTTGGGTTCAGACTTTGATGGCGCAACCGTGCCTGCCGATATTGCGGATTGCAGCGGGTTGCAGCTATTGGTCACGGCGATGCGAGGCCATGGCTATTCCGAGGCCTTGATTGAAAAGTTGTGCTACCGAAATTGGTTGGATGTGCTCGAAAGAACCTGGCTTTAGCTTGCGTTTGCTGACCGTAGGGTCTTACGCCGGACGTCGGAACGAATCCCTCGCTTTCTCTACTCGATCTCGGGCGGGGCAACACGCCACATGATCATTTACGATACCAAGGGCTTGCATAAGCGCGTACATATTAGTGGGCCCAACAAAGCTCCAACCTCTTTCTTTTAGAGTGCTACTCAACGCTTCAGATTCCGGTGTGCTGGTGTTTCGAGATAACCATTCTAGATTGACCTGTTCAGGGCGTTGATCTGGTGTTGGTTCAAATTTCCAGAAGAATGCGGCCAATGAGCCGAATTCCTGTTGAAGTTCGATAGCGCGGTTAGCATTATTGATTGTCGAGAGAATTTTCCGCTTGTTTCGGATAATGTTCGAATTCTGGACAAGTAATTCAATTTTGGACTCGGTATAAGCGGCTACTTTTTTAACATTAAAGTCGTCAAACGCTTGTCGAAATGCAGGCCTGCGATGCAAAATGGTCCTCCAGCTAAGGCCGCTTTGAAAGCCTTCGAGACACACTTTTTCGAAAATCCGCAGATCATCGCCCACTGGCATACCCCATTCGCAATTATGGTAGTGCTGAAACAGGGGGTCATCTTCAGGTGTGGGGCAGCTCTCTGGATTCATACGTTTAATTTGTCAGGGGCTTTAGATGCAACCATCCTGTTGTGCAGAGGGTAGATCTAGTCAGTAACGCTGAGGATAGGTCGGATGTGCAGCTGTGTTCAATTGGCACGAATGCCACGTAAAAGCCCTATTGTGACTGGAAAATACGCATCTATCCTGCTAATATTCACCTATTGACGGCGAAAGTACGTCAGCAGTGAAATTAGAGGGATTTTTTTACTAATAATTTTGCTGAAGAAGTAGTACTTCTTAAAATTAGCTGCTATCATGGCGAGCTAACCTACCTGGTGTGGTTATCCCATCAGGTTTTTTTGTTTTTTAGGTAATGAATCACTTCGTTCCGAGCTACACAGCTCGGCTGTATTGAAAACCCCGAAAAACGATTTGCTCGCCAGCAGATCGAATTATTATGGGGGTTGGCGATCGGTCCCACTGTGTGTGTAGTTCTTTGCGATTTACGGTGTGGGAGAAAACGATGACCCTTGGTGTAGTTGGCCGCAAGATCGGCATGACTCGCGTATTTGACGACTCAGGCGTATCAACGCCTGTGACTGTCATCGAGGTAGCTAAAAATCGCATTACTGCTCGTAAGACCCCTGAGACTGATGGATATTCCAGTGTGCAGGTTACGACAGGCGAGAAAAAAGCCAGTTTGATCAGCAAGGCTGAAGCAGGTCACTTTGCGAAAGCAGGTGTCGGCATCGGTCGCGGTCTCTGGGAATTCCGACTTGAGGGTGATGCCGGAGCCGACCTAGAGGTTGGTGGTGAAATCGGCATGGACATGTTCGAGGTTGGCCAGAAGGTTGACGTTACTGGAACAAGCATAGGTAAGGGTTTCGCTGGTGGTGTTAAGCGTCATAACTTCCAGATGCAAGATGCTACTCACGGTAACTCTATCTCTCATCGTGCTCCCGGTTCAATTGGTCAAAACCAGACGCCTGGTCGAGTATTCAAAGGTAAGAAAATGGCAGGGCATATGGGGGCGGTTCGCACCACCACTCAAAACCTGCAAGTAGTTCGTATCGACGAAGGCCGTGAGGTCATTCTCATTAAGGGTCCCGTGCCGGGCGCAGATGGTGGCGATGTCATTATCAAGCCGGCCGTCAAGACGAAGAAGGCGAAGAGCTAAGACGATGGATTTAAAAACACACGGTGGCGGATCCGTTTCCGTCGCGGACTCCGTATTCGGAGCCGACTACAACGAAGGCCTGGTTCACCAGGTGGTAACTGCTTATATGGCAGCTGCTCGTGCCGGTACTGCGGCGCAGAAAACACGATCAGAAGTGCGTGGTGGCGGAGCTAAGCCATGGCGTCAAAAAGGAACGGGTCGTGCTCGTGCAGGTACTTCGCGTAGTCCTATCTGGACCGGTGGTGGAGTTACTTTCGCTGCAAAGACTCGCGACTACTCTCAGAAAGTTAACAAGAAAATGTACCGTGGCGCTATCCGGTCCATCTTGTCTCACGCAGCTGCTGAAGGGCGTTTGATTGTTGTTGATAGTCTGGAGTTGGCAGAAACTAAGACCAAGGCCATGAAGGCTAAGATGACAGACCTTGGTGTTGAGAAGGTTCTGTTTTTAATGGACGACGTTACTGAGGCGGTTTACCTGTCCAGTCGAAACATTCCATACGTTCAAGTTTTGGACGTTGAAGGCTTGGATCCGGTCAGTCTCGTCAGATTTCCTCATATTGTTGCAACAGAAGCAGCAATCAAGCAACTCGAGGAGCGTTTTTCATGAACGATCAACGACTATTTCAGGTGTTGCTCGCACCTCACGTGTCTGAGAAGACGGCAACAGCTGCTGAAATGGAAGGACGCCACACATTTCGAGTTGCACGGGACGCGACAAAGCTTGAAGTTCGAAAAGCTGTAGAAAAGCTGTTTGATGTCAGTGTTCGTAGTGTGCAAATCATTAATGTGCCGGGCAAGACCAAGCGTTTTGGTTCCTCTGAGGGCAAACGCTCTGATTGGAAAAAGGCAATTGTCCGTCTAGCCGAAGGGCAAGACATCGACTTTATGGGCATGGAGGGTTAATCATGGCTCTGGTTAAATCAAAGCCGACTTCGCCCGGAAAACGTTTTCAGGTAAGAGTTGTTAATAAAGATCTTTCGAAAGAAGGTCCTTATGAGCCTCTTGTTGAAAGCCTTTCCAAGTCAGGCGGTCGTAACAACAAAGGTCGGATCACTACACGTCATATCGGTGGTGGTCATAAGCGTCGTTATCGCGTTATTGATTTCAAGCGAAACAAAGATGGCGTACCTGCAGTAGTTGAGCGTATCGAATACGATCCCAACAGAACAGCACACATCGCGCTTCTTAAGTATGCCGATGGAGAGCGTCGTTATATTCTCGCCCCAAAGGGTGTTGCAGTAGGTGCTCCATTAATGTCTGGCAGAGAGGCTCCTATTAAGGCTGGTAACTGCCTGCCACTGGCCAATGTGCCTGTTGGTTCAACGGTACACGCTATAGAGCTTAAGCCAGGTCGTGGTGCACAGGTAGCGCGAAGCGCTGGTGCTGCGGTACAGCTGGTTGCTAGAGAGGGTATGTACGCAACACTTCGACTTCGTTCTGGCGAAATGCGTCGTGTTCAAAGCGATTGTCGTGCAACCATTGGTGAAGTTGGCAACGGTGAGCATGCTCTTCGTAAGCTTGGTAAGGCTGGTGCGACCCGCTGGCGTGGTGTTCGTCCTACCGTTCGCGGTGTTGCGATGAACCCTGTCGATCACCCGCATGGTGGTGGTGAAGGTCGTACATCTGGTGGTCGTCATCCAGTGAGCCCTTGGGGCACACCGACCAAAGGTTATAAAACACGTTCAAACAAACGCACTGACAACATGATTGTCCGTCGTCGTAGCAAGAAATAGGAGGTAGTGACCCGTGCCACGTTCCCTGAAAAAAGGCCCGTTCGTCGACTATCACCTTGTTAAGAAGGTTGATGAAGCGAAGGCTGCTAACAGCAAGCGACCCATCAAGACTTGGTCTCGCAGATCAATGATTTTGCCAGAGATGGTGGGATTAACTCTTGCGGTCCATAACGGTCGAGTTCACGTCCCTGTGCTGGTTTCCGAAAATATGGTCGGACACAAGCTCGGTGAGTTCGCAGCTACGCGAACTTACAAAGGCCACGTCGCTGACAAGAAATCGAGATAGTCATGCAAGTTGAATCTACACTCAAAATGGCCCGCATTTCTCCACAGAAAGCGCGGTTGGTTGCGGACCAGATCCGTGGGTTGCCTGTCGAAGGTGCGCTGGAAGTACTTACTTTCAGTGAGAAGAAGGCTGGTGCATTAATGAAGAAGCTGGTGGATAGTGCAATCGCCAACGCTGAGCATAATGAAGGTGCTGATATTGACGAACTTAAGGTGTCTGCTGTGCAGGTAAACGCCGGTCCTGTCATGAAGCGTCTAAGAGCTCGAGCGAAAGGTCGCGCTAACCGAATTTTAAAACGTACCAGTCATATTACCGTGACCGTTTCGGACGGCAGGAGCTAAACGATGGGTCAAAAAGTACATCCTATTGGTATTCGTCTTGGTATTTCGCAAGATTGGAATTCAACCTGGTATGCGGGTAGCGAAGACTACGCGAACTACCTGAACGACGATATTGCAATCCGTAAGTACCTGAAAAAGGAACTGTCTCACGCTTCAGTGAGCCGTATCCAAATTCAGCGTCCTGCCAAATCGGTCATCATTACTATTCATTCTGCACGTCCGGGCATTGTTATCGGTAAAAAGGGTGAAGATGTCGAGAGATTGAGAAGAGCATTAGCGCCGATGTTGGGAATCAACATCAACAACGTTAAAATCAACATTGCAGAGATTCGCAAGCCTGAGCTTGATGCGCAGTTAGTTGCAGAAGGTGTAGCGCAGCAGTTAGAACGCCGTGTCATGTTCCGTCGTGCAATGAAGCGCGTTTTGACTAACACTATGCGTTTGGGTGCTCAGGGCGTGAAAATCGCAGTGTCGGGTCGATTGAACGGAGCTGAGATTGCTCGTAGAGAGTGGTATCACGATGGTCGTGTTCCTCTACATACGCTTCGTGCAGACATCGACTACGGTGTAGCGGAAGCTCATACAACATATGGCGTCATTGGTATCAAGGTCTGGATTTGCCACGGCGAAGTTTTCGACCTGGAAGAAAAACGCGCTAAAAGCGTTGCCAGCACAACCAGCAAATAGGGGCCAGCACCTGCGGGTAGCAAACAGAGCAGCTAAAGAACCATGCTTCAACCAAAACGTACAAAATTTAGAAAGCAGCACACGGGTCGTAACCGTGGGCTTGCGCAAAACGGCAACAAAGTTAGCTTCGGCGAATATGGCCTGAAGGCAACTGACCGTGGTCGACTAACCGCGCGCCAGATTGAATCAGCACGTCGTGCTATGACTCGTCACATCAAGCGTGGCGGTAAAATCTGGATTCGTGTATTTCCTGATACGCCTGTTACCAAAAAGCCTATCGAAGTTCGTATGGGTAAAGGTAAGGGTAATGTTGAATATTGGGTAGCTAAAATTCAACCTGGCAAAATGCTTTATGAGATGGAAGGTGTATCTGAAGAGATCGCTCGAGAAGCATTCGCACTCGCTGCGGCCAAGTTGCCTATTTCTACTACCTTCGTCGTGAGGACAGCAGCGTAATGGCTAACTCAAACACCAGTGAATTAACAGCAAAAACTGTTGAAGAACTCACCGAAGAGCTGAGTAGCCTTTTTCGTGAGCAATTCAATCTGCGCATGCAACGGGGTTCAGGGCAGGACGTAAAGCCTCATAACTTCAAGCGTGTCAGACGTCAGATTGCTCGGATTAAGACAATCATTCAACAGAAGCAGTCTGCAGGAGCCTGATCATGACTGAGCAAAACGGATCAGCTAAGACTGAAACACGTACACGTACTCAAGTTGGTCGTGTAATGAGTAACAAGATGGAGCAAACGGCAACTGTTCAAGTTGAACGCCGTATCAAGCATCCCATTTATGGCAAGTACATGCGACGTAGTAAGAAGTACCACGTGCATGACGAAAACAACGAGTTGAACATCGGTGATGTTGTTCAAATCAAGGAATGCCGACCATTGTCCAAGACTAAGTCATGGATGCTGGACAAGGTATTGACTGCAGCAGCTGAATAGCTGTCAGTCATAAAATATTAAACAAGCGTGACTGGATAAAGAGTACCGTCCGATGATTCAAATGCAAACTGTCCTTAATGTGGCAGACAACAGTGGCGCACGCCGAGTGCAGTGCATCAAGGTGCTCGGCGGGTCGCATCGCCGATATGCACGTGTTGGTGACGTTATCAAGGTGAGTGTTAAAGACGCCATCCCTAGAGGTAAGGTTAAGAAGGGTGAGGTCTATAACGCCGTTGTTGTTCGAACGCGTAAAGGCATTCGACGCGGCGATGGATCTGCAATTCGTTTTGATGCGAATGCTGCAGTCATCCTCAACGCAAAATTGGAGCCGGTTGGTACTCGTATTTTTGGACCGGTAACGCGTGAATTACGAAACGAGAAGTTCATGAAGATCGTCTCTCTCGCACCTGAAGTGCTGTAGAGCAGATCGTTTACTTCGCGGAAAGATAAAAATATGCAACGTATTAAACAAGGCGACGATGTCATCGTACTCGTCGGAAAAGACAAAGGGCGTCGAGGCAAGGTTGAAGCCGTGCTTGACGATCGTGTGCTAATTGACGGTATCAATCTCGTCAAGAAACATGCGAAGGGCAACCCTCAGATGGGAGACCCGGGTGGAATCCAGGAAAAGGAGCTTTCCATTCATATTTCCAACGTTGCTTTGTTTAACCCTGCTGCTAAGAAGGGCGGGCGAGTTGGTTTTAGAACAAACGACGATGGTCGGAAAGAGCGTTTTTTCCGTTCTGACTCTACATCGGTGGATGGTTGATAGGCATGGCTAGGCTCATTTCAGAATATCGAGAAAAAATTGTTCCTCAAATGATGGAGGAGCATAAGTACAACAGTGTCATGCAGGTGCCTCGGATCGAAAAGATCACCATTAACATGGGTCTTGGTGAAGCGCTTGGTGACAAAAAAGTACTGCAGCATGCTGTTGGTGATATGACAGCTATCAGTGGTCAGAAGCCTGTTGTAACAGTGGCTCGCAAATCTATCGCTGGTTTCAAAATTCGTGACGGATACCCGATCGGTGCAAAAGTGACATTACGTCGCGAACGCATGTACGAGTTTCTTGACAGACTAGTCGCTGTTGCTATCCCACGTATTCGTGACTTCCGCGGTATTAGCCCTAGATCTTTTGATGGTCGTGGCAACTACAGCATGGGTGTCAAAGAGCAAATCATCTTCCCTGAAGTTGATTACGACAAGATTGATGCTGTTCGCGGTATGGACATCACTATCACCACTTCTGCACAGTCAGACGCAGAAGCGCTTTCGTTGTTGAAGAAATTCAACTTCCCTTTTCGCTAGGAGGAGATTCTTACAATGGCTAAGAAATCTATGATTGCGCGTGAAAATAAGCGCACCAAGCTGGTTCGTCAGCACGCCGACAAGCGAACTGGACTTAAGAAGATCATCGCGTCAGAGGAAAGTACCTTTGATGAAAAAATGGAGGCAGTAACTGCTCTCCAGAAAATGCCACGCGACTCGTCGCCGGCACGTCAACGTAACCGTTGTCGAATCACGGGTAGACCCCATGGTGTCTATCGTAAATTTGGTTTAAGCAGAAACAAGCTCAGAGAAGCAGCCATGCGTGGCGATGTCCCTGGGTTAGTTAAAGCTAGTTGGTAGGAGATTGACTCATGAGTATGTCTGACCCAATAGCGGACATGTTGACCCGTATCAGAAACGGCCAACAAGCGCGAAAGGTATCGGTATCCATGCCTGCTGCAAAGCTGAAGTCCAGCATTGCGAAGGTATTGCAAGATGAAGGTTATATTGGTGAGTTTTCTACTGAAAACGTAGAAGGAAAACCAACGTTGACTGTGACATTGAAGTATTTCGATGGCAAGCCGGTTATAGAAAAGATTAAGCGCGCTAGCCGTCCTGGTCTTCGCCAGTACACAGGAGCCGGTTTGGTCCCTGAAGTGTTAGGCGGGCTGGGCATTGCCGTAATTTCAACATCGCAAGGTGTTATGACAGGCAAGCAAGCCAAAGCTCAAGGCATTGGCGGCGAAGTCATTTGCACTGTCAGCTAATCGGGCCTGGAGAAATATAATGTCACGCGTAGCAAAACAACCGATCGAAGTACCTAAGGGTGTTGAGATCACTATTAACGGCCAGTCCGTTAGTGCGAAGGGGCCTAAGGGTCAAGAATCTCTGGTTCTACATAACGACGTAGCCGCAGCTTTAGATGATGGAGTATTGGGCGTAAGTGCTCAACGTGCTGATCAGAAGTCAGTGGCTATGGCTGGTACCATGCGTTCTTTGCTGAACAATCTGGTAGTCGGTGTCAGTGAGGGATTCGAGAAAAAGCTAGAGCTGAGAGGCGTTGGTTACAGAGCTCAGGCTCAGGGCAGTAATCTGAACCTGACACTGGGTTTCTCGCATCCGGTAGTACACCAGGTGCCTGACGGCATCACGGTGGAAACGCCCAGCCAGACAGAAGTTGTCGTTCGCGGCACAAACAAGCAAATTGTTGGTCAGGTTGCATCTGATATTCGCAGCTATCGTCCACCAGAGCCATATAAGGGCAAGGGTGTTCGATATGTCGGTGAATACGTCGCAATGAAAGAAGCCAAGAAGAAGTAGAGCTAGAGTTATGGAAAAGAAAACAAATCGATTGCGCCGTGCGAAACGTACCCGCGCTAAGATCCGTCAGCTCAGTGTTCCGCGTTTGACTGTTCATCGAACACCTCGTCATATCTACGCCCAGGTTATTGATGCTTCAGGTTCTGCGGTATTGGCTTCTGCATCGAGCCTTGGCAAAGACCTGCGCGGTTCTTTAAAGAACGGCGGTAACGTCGATGCCGCGGTTTCGGTAGGTAAAAGCATTGCTGAGAAAGCGGCGGCGGCGGGTGTAAGCCATGTAGCTTTTGACCGCGCTGGTTTTAAGTATCACGGCCGCGTTAAGGCGCTGGCTGACGCAGCCCGTGAAAACGGACTGAAATTCTGATTACGGCCTGACGGCTATACAACTATTAGGCTCGGTAAATTAAGATGGCACAGAACGATTACAATCAAAGCAGTGACGGATACATCGAAAAACTAGTCACGATCAATCGCGTAGCGAAAGTAGTGAAAGGTGGACGTCAATTCGGTTTTACTGCACTTACTGTTGTAGGTGATGGCAACGGTCGAGTAGGCCTGGGCTACGGTAAAGCTCGCGAAGTACCTTTGGCAATTCAAAAAGCCATGGAAAAAGCGCGTAGAGATATGAAAACTGTCACTCTTAATGACGGCACACTTCAGTATCCACTGAAAGGCCGACATGGAGCAGCTCGCGTTTACATGCAACCCGCTTCTGAAGGTACTGGTATCATTGCCGGCGGTGCAATGCGTGCAGTATTTGAAGCAGTAGGTGTTAGAAACGTACTCGCTAAAATCATCGGTACAAACAACCCTATCAATGTAGTTCGCGCGACTATCAACGGCTTAAGCTCCATGCAAAGCCCTGAGTCCGTTGCTGCTAAGCGCGGCAAGTCTGTCGCAGAAATTAAAGGAGAGTAATGATGAGTGCCAAAACTCTCAAAGTGACACTCGTTCGAAGCATGAACGGTCGTCTCAAGAATCACATAGCCAGCGTGAAGGGCCTCGGTTTGCGTCGTATGCACCAAACGGTAGAGGTCATTGATACTCCGGAAAACCGGGGAATGATCAACAAGGCGTACTACATGTTGCGCGTTGAAGAACCACAAGCTTAGTAGCTAATTACACGAGTTTAAGTGATGAGTCTTAATAATTTAAAGCCTGCTGAAGGTAGCCGTAAAACTGCGAATCGAGTCGGTCGCGGCATAGGTTCTGGCAATGGCAAGACCTGCGGAAGAGGCCACAAAGGTCAGAAATCACGTTCTGGCGGATGGCACAAGGTAGGTTTCGAAGGTGGTCAGATGCCTATCCAGCGTCGATTGCCCAAGTTCGGTTTTACTTCACGCATGGCTAGACACTATGCTGAAGTAAGATTGCATGAACTTGACAGCATCGAAGGCGGTCAGATTGATATTGCTGCTTTAGTTAAAGCTGGAATTGTTCCTCTGCAAACTAAAACAGTCAAAATCATCTTGTCTGGTGAAGTTAAAAATGCCTGTACTGTGTCTGGTTGCAGAGTGACTAATGGCGCAAAGCAAGCTATCGAAGCAGCGGGCGGTTCCGTCGCTGAAGTTGCAGCATCCTGAGTTTGTCAAACGATCCCCTGAAATCAAGCACTTAAAGAGCATTTGATACATGGCTGATAAAAACAAACCCGCGCTTACCGGAATCGGAGGTTCATCCGAGCTGCGATCGCGCCTATTGTTTGTTCTGTTTGCCATGATGGTCTTTCGCATTGGCTCTCATATCACCATCCCTGGTGTAGATCCGCGCGTTATGGCTGATCTCTTTGCTCAGCAGAGCAGCGGCATCCTCGGCATGTTGAATATGTTCGGCGGAGGTGCCTTGTCGCGAATGTCACTATTCGCTCTGGGTGTAATGCCGTACATTTCGGCATCGATTATCATGCAGCTAATGACGCACGTCATTCCTCAGCTTGAGCAACTACGTAAAGAAGGTGAAAGTGGGCGACGCGTTATTACCAAGTACACTCGATACGGCACTTTGTTGCTGGCATCGGTGCAAGCTATTGGTATTGCCATAGCGCTTCAGAACCAAGGTGCAAATGGACAGAGTGTGGTCTTTTTGACTGGCCCTGGTTTCGTATTGACGGCCGCCATTACGTTGGTCACAGGCACCATGTTCTTAATGTGGTTGGGTGAGCAGATCACTGAGCGCGGAATTGGTAACGGTATTTCCATACTGATTTTTGCAGGAATCGTAGCAGGCTTGCCAGCAGCGATTGGTGGCACGTTACAGCTGTCACGTACTGGTGAGCTAAGCTTCTTCGTGGTAATCCTCCTGTTCATCATGATTCTTGCGGTCACAGCATTTGTAGTTTTCGTGGAAAGAGGTCAGCGTCGGATTACTGTCAACTACGCGAAGCGCCAGCAAGGTCGTAAGATGTTTGCTGCTCAGTCCAGTCATCTGCCACTGAAATTAAACATGGCGGGCGTAATTCCTCCCATTTTTGCTTCGAGTATCATCTTGTTCCCAGCAACATTGGGTGATATTGCCACTAGCAATTCAAATTCCTGGTTGAACACGATTGTTTCGACGCTACAACCCGGACAGCCTGTGTATATCCTCTTATACGCATCGGCCATAATCTTTTTCTGCTTTTTCTATACTGCATTGGTATTCAACGCGAAAGAAACAGCGGATAATCTAAAGAAGTCGGGCGCTTTTATTCCTGGAATCAGGCCAGGAGAGAAGACAGCTCGTTATATTGATGGTGTTTTGACTCGGTTGACAATGTACGGGGCGCTTTACATTACCCTCGTATGTCTGTTGCCGGAATTCCTGATCCTGCTGTGGAATGTGCCTTTCTACTTTGGCGGCACGTCTCTATTAATCATCGTAGTGGTGGTTATGGATTTTGTAGGTCAGGCTCAAGCACACATGATGAGCCATCAGTATGAAGGCTTAATGAAAAAGCAAGGCACCAAGGGGGTTCCTAAAGGTACGCGCTAGCGCTTACCCGTTAGGTATTCCCTTTTTTGGAGAGCAAGTATGAAAGTCAGAGCATCAGTAAAAAAGATCTGTCGCAACTGCAAGGTCGTCAAACGTAAGGGCGTGATTCGCGTCATTTGCAAAACAGACGCCCGACACAAGCAGCGTCAGGGCTAGTCAAAGAACCATAGGCGGAGAAAAGCATGGCACGTATTGCCGGCATTAACATTCCGGTCCAGAAACACACCTGGGTCGCATTAACATCGATTTTCGGTATCGGACGTACACGCGCGTATCAGATTTGTGAGGCCGCAAATGTAGCACCCGATGCCAAGGTTCGAAATCTCTCTGAAGTAGAGATCGAGAGCCTGCGTACGGAAGTTGGTAAATTTACAGTCGAGGGCGATTTACGTCGTGATGTCTCGATGAACATAAAGCGTCTGATGGACCTCGGTTGTTACCGTGGAATTCGCCATCGTCGGGGCTTACCCCTTCGCGGTCAACGTACGAAGACTAATGCGCGCACGCGCAAAGGTCCGCGTAGACCGCTCAAGCGTTAATTAGAGAAAGTTATGGCAGCTAGTAGCACCAAGAAGAAGGTTCGCCGTACCGTCACTGACGGTATTGCGCACATCCACGCATCGTTTAACAACACGATCGTCATGATTACCGATAGACAGGGCAATGCGCTGTCATGGGCCACTGCTGGTGGTTCGGGTTTTCGTGGATCACGTAAGAGTACGCCTTTTGCAGCTCAGGTTGCAGCAGAGCGTGCCGGCGAGGCAGCTAAGGAATATGGTCTTAAGAATATCGATGTTCACGTCAAGGGCCCTGGTCCTGGCCGTGATTCAGCGGTTCGCTCATTAAACAATGTGGGTTTCAAGATCAGCAGTATCCTTGATGTCACTCCGATTCCACACAACGGTTGCCGTCCGCCTAAAAAGCGCCGTGTGTGATATGAACTTGCTAAACAGAACGAACAGTTGTGGGAGTATGAATCGTGGCTAGATATACCGGTCCTAAGTGCAAACTAAGTCGCCGTGAAGGCACGGATCTATACCTGAAATCAGGTATTCGTCCATTAGAATCCAAATGTAATCTGGAAACACCTCCAGGCATGCAAGGAGCTAAGCGTGGACGTCCGTCCGACTACGCTATCCAGCTGCGTGAGAAGCAGAAGCTTCGTCGCATGTACGGTGTACTGGAAAAGCAATTCCGCAACTACTACAAAGCTGCTGCAGCACGAAAAGGATCAACAGGTGAGAACCTACTATCCTTATTAGAGCAGCGTCTTGACAATGTGGTGTACCGAATGGGTTTCGGTTCGACACGTGCGGAAGCCCGTCAGTTGGTTTCTCACAAGTCGATTATGGTAGATGGAAAGATCGTTAACATTCCTTCGTACCAGATTCAACCCAATCAGGTTGTCACTATCCGAGAAAAGTCGAAAAAACAGGCTCGTATTTCGGATGCACTCGAATTGGCCCAGCAGCGAGGTATGCCGGGTTGGATCGAAGTAGACGCCAAGAAATTTGAAGGCATGTTCAAAGCTGTTCCAGATCGTGCCGATCTACCAGCCGAGATTAACGAATCTCTGGTTGTGGAGCTGTACTCCAAGTAATTTTTACTTGGATGTGTACGGCTTTAGGGTGGGGCGACGTACTGTTGTCCCGCTATCTTTTGGGGTTGAATTACGTTGAGTGCTATGCAAACAGAATTCTTAAAACCACGTATCGTCGATGTCTCTGCTTCTAATGCTAACCATGCAAAAGTCACGCTAGAGCCATTGGAACGCGGGTTCGGACACACGCTGGGTAATGCGTTACGTCGAATCCTTCTCTCATCTATGCCCGGTGCTGCTTTCTACGAAGCAGAGATCGAAGGTGTTCTGCACGAATACACCACAATGGAAGGTGTCCAGGAAGATGTTCTGGATATCTTGTTGAACCTGAAAGGTGTGTCCATCGTGATGCACGCCAAAGAAGAAGCAACATTGAAGTTGGTTAAGCAGGGACCTTGTGTGGTGACTGCTGCAGATATCACGCTAGATCACGACATCGAAGTCATCAATCCGGACCACGTCATCTGTCATCTGACAGGCGATGTCAATCTGAATATGACTCTGCGAGCTCGAGTAGGCCGCGGTTACGAACCTGCTTCGCATCGCACACTTGAAGAAGGCGAGAGCCGTCCGATAGGTACATTGCAAATTGATTCTACGTTCAGCCCGGTTCATCGAGTGGCTTATAACGTCGAAAGTGCGCGTGTTGAGCAGCGTACAGATTTGGATAAGCTGATTGTTGATCTTGAGACAAACGGCACAATCGATCCCGAAGAATCAATTCGCAAGGCAGCAACGATCTTACAAGAGCAGTTGTCAGTATTCGTTGATTTGAAAGCAGAAACAGCAACTCCGGAAGAAGAGCAAGCCTCTGATATCGATCCGATCCTGTTGCGTCCTGTTGACGATCTTGAGTTGACTGTACGTTCTGCGAACTGTCTGAAAGCTGAAAACATCTACTACATCGGTGATTTGATCCAGCGTACCGAAGTAGAATTGCTGAAAACGCCTAACCTGGGTAAGAAGTCTTTGACTGAGATCAAAGATGTACTTGCACAGCAGGCATTGTCACTAGGTATGCGTCTGGAGAATTGGCCACCACCCGAGTTGCAGAAGCAACGCGAGATGGCCAAGTAGTTTAGAAAGAGAATAGAAAATGAGACATCGTAAGAGTGGGCGTCAGCTCAATCGAAATTCCAGCCATCGCAAAGCTATGTTTCGTAACATGGCGGCTTCTTTAGTTGAGCATGAGTCGATTAAGACAACGGTTCCTAAAGCTAAAGAATTGCGTCGAGTAATCGAGCCAATGGTCACAAGCGCTAAGCAAGACAATGTTGCCAAGCGTCGTCAGGCATTCGATCGCCTGCGTGACAAAGCAGCTGTTGGAAAACTATTCACCGAAATCGGTCCACGTTTCGCAAACCGCCCAGGTGGTTACACGCGAATTTTGAAATGTGGCATGCGCCCGGGTGACAACGCACCTATGGCTATCATCGAGTTTGTTGAGCGCGGCGAGTAGTTCAACCACTAGAGACTGCTGCAACGCCTTAGTGTGTTGCGGCTGTAAGAAAAAGGCCCGCGGCTTTCTTAGCCCGGGCCTTTTTTGCGTCCAGAGTATGGATATTCTATGACCGAGTTAGGCACCAGTTTTGATGCGCTTTTACATCTGCTCAGATACGCAAAAGGGTATCGACGCAGAATTCTCCTAGCGAGTACTTGTTCAGCGCTAAATACGTTTTTCGACGTCATGCCAGAGATATTAATCGGCGTAGCGATTGATGTCGTGGTTAATCAGGAAGCGAGCTTCCTGGCAAGTTTTGGATTCGAGACTCCACAGTCGCAGATTCTTATGTTGGCATTCCTGACCTTTTTGATTTGGGCTGGTGAGTCGTTTTTCGAGTATCTGTATCTAATTCTGTGGCGAAATCTTGCCCAAGATCTGCAGGCGGATCTTCGCCAGGACGCGTACGATCAGGTGCAACGTCAGGACATGTCGTTTTTCGAATCTGGCAGCTCCGGCGAACTCACCGCCATATTGAATGACGATGTAAACCAGCTTGAGCGATTTTTAGATGGCGGTGCTAATGACTTTCTGCAAGT
>CAZCKD010000069.1:0-16658 GCA_964498925.1 uncultured Granulosicoccaceae bacterium | reverse complement strand
TCGGCAATCGCTGCACAATGGGTAAGAAAACTGGAATGATCAACAACACGATGCCAACCCAATCCATAAACGCACCCATGAACAAGAGAATAACCATCATGATCAATATGACCGACATGGTCGGCATATCTGCACCGACGATAAGACCGGCAATGTACGTCGGGCCGCCTGCCAATGTATAGGCGCCTGCGAGTGCAGCGGCACCCACTGTTACCCAAATAATGGTTCCTGTCGAACGTAGCGTACGCATCATGCTTACCCATACGAGATCCACCGATGCTTCGCCTCGTATCAGAGCAATGACAAATACCGCGAGGGCTCCCATACCCGCCGCTTCTGTAATGCCCGTGATTCCCCCGTAAATGGAACCAAGAACGATAAAAATTACAGAGAATGGCGCAACAAGTCCCTTACCGTGATGCCAGCCAAGCTTGGTTCGCTTAATGCCAAAGACAACAAACATGAGAATAAAACACGCCACGACAATTCCGAGTAGATAAGGCGCGTGGTAAACCATGCCCAAAGCAGGCGCTTCAAACTTAGGATCATCTAATGAGCCTGCATTACGACCGGTGACTGTCAGAAACGCCAAGCGCGCCAACAACAACGTCGTAAAACCTGTCACTAATATCGATAAAAAGGCCAGAAACGCCTTGAGTTTTTCGCCACCTGGCAAATCATCCTCACGCTCTTCCGGCAGAGGCGCTTGGGACGGGTCCAGTCGTGTGCGGACAATAATGTAGATGATGATAAAACTTGCCAGCATAAAGCCCGGAACAAACGCACCAGTAAATAGCTTTTTGATTGACGTCTCTGTGATAAGGCCAAAAATGATCAAGACAATAGACGGTGGAATCATAGTACCCAATGAACCGGATGCACAAATGGTTCCGATCGCAAGGTTCTGGTTATAGCCCAAGCGCAACATCTGCGGTAAAGCGATAAGGCCAAGCAGTACAACTTCACCCCCGATAATTCCTGACATTGCTGCCATTAAAACTGCCATCAATGAAGTTACAACGGCAATTCCACCGCGCAATCGACTCATCCAGAAATTAAGACTGTCATACATCTGCTTGGCAACACCGGAACGTTCGAGGAGCGCCGCCATGAAGATAAACAAGGGCACAGACAACAGAACGTACTCTGTCATTAAGTCATAGACTTTTTGAGTCAGAATATAGAGCGGCCCGGTCCCTGGCCTGCCGGTCAGCATTCCTTCACCAAAACTCATCGGGTCGGTAAATAAGGTTGGCTCGAACTTCATGATCATGACAAGGGCAGCCAACACCGCAGAGGCAAAACCCAATGGCATACCAATGGCAAGCAGGAATACAAGCCCGATGATCAGGACAATTGAAATAGTACCGACGTCCATCAGCTCGCTCCTACGTTCTTTTTGATAGCTTCCAGCTCTTCCTTATCTATCACGTCTTTTTCGATTATATCGTTCGGGTCGCGATTCCAATCGGCGATAAGGTTAAGCAGCGCTTGCACTGCAATTAGGCAAATAACAATGAGTATTGTCGGCTGAATAGTGGCAGGTATCGGCGGGTCAAACGCGGTACCAAACGTTTGCCATTTGTACAGCTTATTAATGAAAACTTGTTTGTAACTTCCAAACACCAGACAAAAAGCAAAGAACCATAAAAGAGCAACCCATAGAGAGTCGCAAATATGCTGCGCCCATCGAGGCAGCACATCATAAAGAATAAAGATTCGGATGTGGCTGCGTTGCTGCATGGCATAAACACCAGAGAACATGAAAACAAAGCCGCCGATCCATAGGGTTAGTTCATTTGCCCAGAGCGTCGGCTTCTCTGCGACATAGCGTAAAAATACTTCCGTCAGCATCACCGTAGTCATCGAGATTATCAATATCATCACGATTCGGCCGATGAACATAGCGATTTTATCAACACGGCTATAAAGCTGAAATTCCATTTTCGCCGGCACCAGAGTTTTTACACCAACGTAAAATATGAATGGGAGTAGCAGTACGGCGATCAGGTCGATGATATCCATCATGCCGCCAAATACGCCCGGCAAATTAGGTGCGACGTCTTTGCGTTTATGCATTTCTGTCATTTGCAGCGTCAGACTAGAACTTTCGTCGTGTGGCCAAAAGTCGACGATGTATGCGGGCATATGCCAGATAGCCCACCCGGCACAAAGCACAAATAGAAATGGGACAACCCATTCCTTGATGTTGCCTGGTTTTTGCTCTTTCATAGTCCCCCGCAGACGAACGTTCTAAGCGCTCAATAAATTTTATTGCTTCTTTATCTGGAAATCATTAATCGCGTGATGAAGCCGGCTACCTGCCCGCTTTCTTATGTATTGATAAGAACAATTAATGTCTGGATGGAATTCGATACCAGAACAGTAGTTTTCAGATAGGAGTTCACTACTAAAAAAGGAGACGGCTCATGCCGTCTCCTTCTTGGTCGAAACTTATGCCTTAGATTACTCTACAGCACCGATTCCTTTTAAGAATGACAGGTGAGCACCCAACAGTTCTTTTGCTTCAGGAGTAGTAGCGTACTCTTCCCAAGTAGAAGCAACCGCTGCACGGTAAGTAGCCATATCTGCTTCTGACCATGTGTTCAGCTCTACACCAGCTGCACGCATTTCAGCAGCAGCTTTTTGCATTTCGATACCTTGCTTGGTAGTTGTCTTCAGACCCAGTGCCTGCATCGCAACTTTCATGATGCGTTTGTGAGAGTCAGGCATGGCATCCCAAATGTCTTTACGGCAAGCCAGGTGATCAGCAGGCATTGAGTGGAAACCAGGATAGTTGGTGTTCTTTGCAATGTCATACAGACCTAAGCCAACGTTGTTAGCAATAGTAGAAGCATCAGCTCCGTCGATGATGCCAGTTTCCAACGCTGTGAAGATTTCGTTGAAATCCATAACGATTGGTGAAGCGCCCAGCTTTTCGAAGATGTTAGTGATTACACCAGGAGGTGCACGGAACTTCCAACCTTCGAGATCACCAACACCAGTAAACGACTTAGTTGATACCAGAGATTCTGGTCCAGGGATCCACCAACCGACAAATTCCATATCCTGAGGATTGTAAAGAGCGTTCAATGCATCGTAACCACCGCCGTGGAGCATCCAAGAATACTGAGTGTACGGATCAGCATAACCACCGTTCAAGTCACCAGAGAATTGGAAAGCTGGGTTTTTACCAACCTGGTAAGCACCACCAGTCATATCGCAATCGAGGATACCTGTTGCAGCAGCATCAAAAGTTTCAGCCGCTTTTACAACTGAACCAGCGTAAAACATTTCAACTTCAATGTCGCCACCAGACATAACAGTGATGTCGTCGATGAACTCAGCGGCCAACTCACCAGACAGAGTTTCTGTGGCGAAGTGAGTCTGGATGCGAAGTTTTGTTTTTTCTTGTGCTTGAGCAGCACCCATTGACAGAGCAAGTGCGATCGCACCAGCCGTCAGTGTTAACGTAGTTTTCTTAAGCATTTATCTCTCCTAAAAGTTTTATTTTAATATTTGGCGATCTTGGTAAATCACCAAAACCCTCCCGCTTCCAGAGCTTACATTACTTTCAAAAGCTCGAGAATCGAAATTTCTAAAAAGTGCGGGCGCAATTGCGCAATTGATCACTATTATGTTGACCCTAATTAACGTGTTAACCCCATTCGACATTGAATCTCGACACTACCTGGCCAACTTGGTCATCTGTCAAATACTTCGCATCAATCCCACGCAACAGCATAGCGAGTCGCGCACTTTCCTCTAATTCTTCAACGGCATAACAAGCCGCTTCTACGTCTTTTCCGGCCACAACAGGGCCATGATTGGCCAACATCACAGCGCTTCGTTTACCGGCAAGGCCACGAACAGCTTCCCCTATGGCTGGGTCACCTGGAAGAAAAAACGGCAGAAGCTTCACTCTGCCAAGCTTCATGATGGCGTAAGGTGTTGAAGGCGGTAGGAAATTATCTTCGTCTGCCTCTGGCATCATCGACCACGCTACCGAGTGGGTGGAATGCAGATGCACCACAGCACCAGCCGTGCTGCGGGTGTGGTAGAACGCCGAGTGTAGTGGCATCTCTTTGGTTGGCTTGTCACCACTCACCAATACACCATTAGCATCGAAACGGCTGAGTTTTGACGGATCGAGCCTGCCAAAACTCGTCCCTGTCGGCGACACCAACAAGCCCCCATCCTCTGTCCTTGCAGATATATTTCCGGTACTTCCGTGCGTCAGCTGCCTGTCGTACAACGACTTTGCTAACTCGCAAATCTGTTCTCGCAAGGCAGATTCTGTCATGGCGCACCCGACAGAATTCTGTTCGTTTTTTCGAAAAAGTCGTCTGCCCCGAAGTTTCCAGACTTAAGGGATAACACCAAATTCTCTTTGGCTCTGAGCGCAGGTACGCCGGGGTCAATCTCCGGTCCGATTTGCAACTCCTCAATATTCAGTTTTTCAACAATAGCGCTGGACGTCTCACCGCCCGCACAAATCAGCCGGGTCACGCCTCTGTCAATCGCAAGACTGGCAACCTCTGCGAAGAATTGCTCGAGTGCGCTCGATGTGCGCTCCAGCCCGTATTTAGCCTGAGCAGCAGCGACTTCTTCCGGTTCAGCCGAACTGTACAACAAGGGCAATCCGCCCTCACTTATCAACCAGCTCACGATATTCTCGGCAGATTCTTCACCTTCCAAAACATCCTGTGCTGAGATGGCTCTCACTGGATTCTGCTTAGCATGAAAATCGACTTGTCGTCTCGTGGTGGTTGAGCAGGATCCAGCCAGCACGATAGCTTTACCCTCTGCCTCACCAGACCAACTTAACGTGGATTTGTCACAACCAAAGTTTGCCGGCAATCCAATCGCCATCCCTGATCCACCCGTCACCAGTGGCAATTCTTTTAACGCTTTACCAATGTTATGGAGATCTTCATCACGCACAGCGTCCGCAATGATGTACCTGTGTCCATGAGCATTCTCTCTATCGAATGCCGATCGTATCTGAGCTTCGCCGGCAAATACGTCATCAACCGAGATATGACCAACGGTGTGTTTGGTTTGCGCTGCCATCACTCGGCGCAGGTCAGCATCCTTCATGGGAGTGATCGGGTGATCCTGCATGCCGGATTCGTTTAAAAGGCTGTCTTTGACGAACAAATGCCCTTGATAGACGGTGCGCCCGGTACCCGGGAACGCAGGACAAACGACAACCTTATGGGCGTTTAGCGCATCGGCTAAGGCATCGGCAACCGGGCCGATATTTCCCTGAGCTGTTGAGTCGAACGTTGAACAGTATTTGAAGAAAAATTGCTGGCATCCTTGATCTCGAAGCCATTCGAAAGCGGCGAGTGACTTCTCTACAGCTTCTGAAGCAGATACCGAACGCGTCTTTAGAGCAACGACGCCAGCTTCGACATCCTCAGCTGCACGTGATGTCGGCACACCCGTGTATTGAACTGTGCGCATGCCGCCCTTGGCGAGCGTATTGGCAAGATCACTGGAGCCGGTGAAGTCATCAGCTATGCAGCCGAGCAACATTAGTCGTCTCCCGGCAGGGATATGCCGACATTACGGGCATACACTTTGGCGATAGCTGCGTCGTCTTCAAGACCCAAGCCTTGCCCAGCAGCGACAATATACTGCTGCAGCGCAGCGGCAGTAATCGGCGCACTGAATTTTGAGGACTTCGCAATATCGAGAACAATGCCCAAATCTTTAAGCCAAATATTCACTTGGCTGTGTGGCGAATAATCACCTTCAACGACGTGTGGGGCTCGATTTTCAAGCATCCAACTAGTGCCGGCACATTCAGGGATGACTTCCAGGAATTTTTCAGGTGTGACACCCTGCGTCATTCCAAACGTGAGGGCTTCTGCCATGCTCGCAATATGGACACCTGCCAATAACTGATTAACCGCCTTCATGGCTGAGCCAGGTCCTGCTTTGTCCCCAAGCTCAAATACTTTTTCAGCGACAGCATCGAGTACCGGCCGGGCAGCCTCAAAGGTTTTTTGTGTTCCGGAAGCCATGATGGTCAACTGACCGTTTGCAGCCTTTACCGACCCACCGGAAATAGGTGCATCCAGGTAGTGAATATCATGTGCTGCACAAGCGGTTTCCATTGAGACAGCAAATTCAGGAGGAACGGTGGCGCAGGAAATCACCACAGCTCCTTTTTTAAGCCGTGGCACTAATGCATCTGCGCCGAAAAGAACAGATTCGGTTTGCTCCGCATTAAGCACGGCAATAACGACTGCATCTAGGAACGCGACGGCATCATTGATCGAACCACTCTCCCCGCCCTCTTGCACGAACTGAGTCATGCGCTCTGTCGCGACATCCACTCCATAGGTGGAGATCTGACCTCGCACGCAAGACTGGGCAATTCCATAGCCCATCGAACCTAGTCCTACTACTGCTGCAGATATTGTGGCCATAAACGGGGACAGGAATATTCTACTGTTACCGATACCGGTTTTACGCTAAGGTACCATAAAAGCTTGATTAAACTCAAATAAATAGAGTGAGCTCCCATTCCAAAAAGAAACGACCAACGCTCGCTGACGTAGCTGCGGCAGCGGGTGTGAGCACAATGACTGCCTCACGTGCGCTGCGAGGAGCAGCGGACGTATCTGCGGCCAATGTCGAAAAGGTTAACCAGAAGGCTCTTGAAATTGGCTACGTAGGCAACCACGTGGCCTCGTCGCTTTCTGGCCAACAATCCTCTCTGGTGGGCGTGGTCGTCCCCTCTCTCGAAAATATTGTCTTTGCGGAAGTTGTTACGGGGATAGCTGAAGCCTTGGACGGTACCGGTATACAGCCGTTTTTCGGTGTCACTGACTACAGCCTGGAGAAGGAACACGACATTGTCCGAGCCATGTTGTCCTGGAACCCTACCGGCATCATCATTACTGGACTCGATCAACCGGAAAAAACACAGTCCATTCTGCGCACATGCGATGTACCGGTTGTGCAGATAATGGATTGCGACGGAACGCCGATTGACCGCTGCGTCGGTTTCTCACAAATACAAGCCGGCGCCTCTATGGCGAAGCATTTAATCAAATCCGGACGTCGCCGATTTGGCTATGTCGGAAATGACATTGTTAGAGATAAACGTGCAGGTAAGCGCCTCGCCGGTTTTGAGGCAGAACTTAAGAAGTATGGGCTGTCTCTACTTGGTCGAAAAATTGGAGAAGTGGGAACATCAATAGCCAAAGGGCGCGCGATGACACAGCAACTCCTTGATGAACAACCAACGCTCGATTGTATCTATTTCTCAAACGATGATATGGCAACAGGTGGCGCAATGCACTGCATCGCTTCAGGCATTGAAGTTGGCAGCAAGTTAACCCTTGTCGGCTTTAATGGACTTGAGATCTTGAAGGATTTGCCGGTCCCCATTGGCACATCACATACACCGCGACGAGAGATTGGGCAAGCGGCCGTCAAGCTTCTGTTAAACGGTGCTGATTCAGATGAAGAGAGCGGCCCAAAAGAAAAACAGTTCATACCGTCTATTCGAATGGGCGAGCCGTTGGCATTTTAAAAATCACCAGTAATACAACAACAAACGTAAGCGCTAAGACAACATAGGGCACCGCCGGATTTGTGCTGACTCCATTTTCACTTTCTGTTTTCCAGCGCCTATGCAGGATGGTATGGATAGCACTTATTGCCACCACCACCGCAACTTTTATTTGCCACCAGGAAGAGGCATACCAACCACCCATAAAAACCAATATTCCGCCTGCCAACCAAGTAAATCCAATTGAAGCTTCCGTTATGCGAGTAGCCACTTTCATCTGCGCTGCATTCATGCTGCTATTGGATGTGACAAAGCATAGAAGACACAAGGCGCCAATCCAAAGTATGGCAGCAAGAATATGCAGTGACTTAATAAATAGATAAAGCATCATTCTACTCTGGATAAGAGAAGGATTTTTTCAGCTTTCGACATCCAGCAATCCAAGCTCTCGTTGTATTTTCTTAGTCAGCCCCTCACTGACTAATCTGTGAGAATGGCGCAAATAGCCTTCGAGCTCAGCGTTTTCGAAACCATTCATATCATAGACCTGAACCCACTTCATGCCGCGTGAAGCCATGTACGGTGCGCCACGACATCCAGCCTCATCTTGCATAAAAGAGAAATCTGCTTCTGTCGTTTTAAAACTTATAGCTGGACCGGCGTCGTTCTCCCAGCCGCCGATAGCGAAGACCTTCCCACCGACTTTCCAAACGTGTGAGCCACCCCACTGGCATATATACGCAGTCCCTTTTAATGATTTACAGAATCGGTTGAATTCGTCGTATGTCATGACACTCCCAGTAATTGAAGGACACAAATTTTAAAAGTCATAAACAACGGCAATCTAAGCTTCAATTCTATCTCCATGACTTTTTGGGTTAGATATCACCAGAAACTTTGCGACCTCATCGCTACGGTTAAAAACCTGATGCTGCATGCCCGCAGCAACATGAAATGCGGCCCCTTCGACAATTTCATGATCGGTGCCGTTAGTCTCAATGACAAGCGACCCTGACAGCACGTAAAAAAATTGTTGTGCCTTTTGATGAAAGTGACGGTTTTCGCAACAACCAGCGGGCATTGACTCTTCAATCACGCTGAGTTGATCGGTTTTGAGAAGATGCCACCCATCGCAGCCACTTCCCCAGCGGTAATGTTCAGCAGACTTTTTGCTTACAGTACTCATAACTTTGGATATAAACAAGTGTCAATGCAATCAGCAAATATCTCTGCAATTTGCTAGGTTGCAGAAGCAGTCTATCAGTAAAATAAATTCAGCCATCTATTTTTGAGAGCGGAATGGGCTACATACTTGCCAGCATATTTGCATCCACACTGATTCTCGCACTGTTTCGATGGATGCAGCATAAGGCGGTAACCCGTCATGCCATCATGGTTAGCTACCTAGCATCGGCTGCTGCCGGTGTTATCCTTTTTGATGTTGACTGGCATCTGAGTTCTCAGGGATGGTTCTGGCCCGCCGCTTTTGAGGGTGTGGGTTTCTATCTTGTATTTCGTATGATGGCGCTGACGACACAACTTGCTGGCATCACTGTTGCGAGTATTGCCACTAAAATGAGTGTTGTCATACCGACACTCATTGGAATAATCGCGCTCGGGGAGTCGACTAGCATTCTTAAAGTCGGTGGATTATTCTTCGGCATTTTATCTGTCTTTCTGGCTGCTGGAACTCACATCAAGGTGGCTACATGGATTCTTCCGTTGCTAGTGTTCTTGTGCACAGGGTTGATCGATGCCAGCTTTAAGCTCTTTCAAATTTGGGGGCTCACAGACGCACAGTTTCCAGGCTTTGTAATAACCATATTCGGATTCGCGTTTATTACTGCAAGCATCCATCACATGTTACTACCCAACCAAATCATCAATCGCATAAGCGTATATAGCGGTGTAGTGCTCGGGTTGGCAAACTTAGGCACGGTATATTTCGTATTGAAAGCGCTAGCACAACCGGGCTGGGAAAGCTCCATCGTATTCCCATTAAATAATTTCGGCATTGTTATGGCATCAACACTCACAGCCATCGTCTTTTTTGGTGAACGCCCCTCTACCGCTACTAAGCTCAGTCTTTGTGCTGCAGCTGCGGCAATTTTACTGCTGTACGCGGCAAGTTAACAATCGAACAAACTACCTGTTTTTTATCTAGCACGCCACTGCAATCACTCATTGCCAACATTAATCCGGCGCATATCATTTAGATATTCTTGGATTGCGTTTGAAGACGTAAGGTGAACTACCGTTTTATTGCCAGCAGACTCAGACACGAGCTTCCGATACCTGGGTGTAAGTTTGCGATGACACAACCAGAGCACACGATAGCTGGTTACGGTGCTCCGCAACACCGGGCTTCGGTCTGGCCAGCCTTCCGGATTAACGAATCCACCTTTGATAAACCGCTTTGTTACCCAAAAAAGGTGTATGAGCAAAGGCAGATCGACATATACAAGGGTATCAGCAACGGCAAACCGCTCCCAAGCTGATGGCACGCAACCGAACCCATCTATAATCCACTCCGAATCGTTTAGCTGGTCAGAATGAATGTTTAAGTATTCAGCATGAGGAATTTTTTCTCCACCAGGCTTATACATTATTTTATCTAAAGTGATTAAAGGGAGGCCGGTGATTAGCGCAAGCTCCTTCGCAAGCGTAGATTTGCCACCACCTGTATTGCCAAATATGGCTACTTTTTTCATTTCGCTTCCTAATAACTTTTATTAAAGCTCAAGAAGCGGATACGAAAAACCCGCCTCTTGGGCGGGTTCTAAAGACTAAACAGACATTAGCAATCCCACCACTCATAAAGAATGATGATAATAATCTGCTGAATTCTGGCTGAGAGTTGCATGGTTTAATTATTAGCTGAGCCAGGGCTTTGAGTCAATGGTTGTTTTAGGTCTGGATTCCACTGATTTAAATTTAGCTGACCAATTGGGCAACGATTCCCGGAGCTGTTATTTACGGTCACGAAGATTTATCAATATTCGTTAAAAGCAATGGCTTTGCTACCTGAAATGCTGCTCGTATTGCTCAACATCGTTCGGTATTAAAGACCAATCACGTACAGATCGAGTAAAAACATGACGTCTTTTAACCCGTGCTGTCTCTAACCACGATGGATTATCAAAAATTCCAGCTGCAATGGTACGTATCCCAGGAACAGCTTCCAGTGTAAATCCGATATTCGAGCCACAGGTGCTACAGAAGTGCTGGTCCAGCCACCTGCCGGATTCATCGGAGATATGTCTATAGCGAGATACTGATTCCTCGTTTATCTCAATCTGGCTCTCATCAAAGACAACCTCTACCCCAAACGCCGAGCCAGTTCTTCGCTGACACCATTCGCAATGGCAGATAGTTACGCGTTTTGGATCGCCTACAACCGTAAAAGAGACTTTGCCGCAGACGCATTGCCCCCGCTCCCTGATTGATACTTCTGTTTTCTTGGATCCCATATTTTTTCACAACTTCTAGTTATGAGGGTACCTGAAACACACGCTGAACCTTGCTGCCAATAAAACCGACGGCTCCGTAAAACTTATGCGCATCCTTTCTACTCTCGTTACAACGTACTCTGAACTTACCATCATTTTGGATTTGGGCATATTTAACTAGGTCTCTGCCAACACCCCGACCTCGAGCATCTGGAGAGACCACTAGCCCACCAATCTCATAGAAGTTGTCCGATGCAAGTCGATGAGCATAGAAAATGTGTAACCACCCGACTACACAACCATTCAGCTCTGCAACATAAACTTTATTGTAAGTCGTGTTGAGTAAATCTCGGAGCTTTAAGAGGGATTCGTCGGCAGTTAACTCTGAGTACCCTAGATGCTTAGAGACATTATTGATCTCTAGAGCATCAGATTCAGAAGCGAGTCTAATTATAATTTTCATTCGACCTTTCCCCAACGAACATACGACACCGCACACAAAGCACTCGTTTAACTCGAATTTGACGACGAATCAAACCGGCTGCAAAGACAGAATGCACTCACACGTCGCTTAGAAGTGTTTGTTACGTTGCTCCATGGCTAATTAGAAGCTTTCTAACTTCTACATATTCTTTTAGCCTTTCAAAGTCCTTGTCATTAGGTTCAGAAATTCGTTTTAGATCCATATTGTCAGTAACGTCAGCCAATTTGACATTTCGAGCTATCGGGTTTAACCCTGCCCGTTTCGCAGCTTCTATTCTGCTTTCTCCAGGTTTCTTCGTCAGAGCATCGACTGCCGTTATCACGTCAACATGAAATCCTTCACGCTCAAGGTCCTCTAGAGAAACGGGAGTGTCTTCGACAACGTCATGAAGCACAGCCGCCATCATTTCATGTTTAGTCCGTACAGCAAACATCAGTCTCAATGGATGCAATAAGTAAGGCGCACCGGCTTTGTCCGTATCACCAGCATGATTAACTGCTGCAATTTCGATCGCTTTTTCTAATGTGCTCATAATTTGTATTAGATATCAATAGATTAATTATCTCAACGGAAACAGCTGAGCAATACTTAGCTGGAAAAGGTTACGAATATTAAGATACGGGATAAGCTCCCGCTGCGATAGAACAGGCACAGCAATTTAAAGTCGTTTGCGCAGTTCCAGCGCTACTCATAACAAAACCTCTTGTATATTAGGTTAGAACAATGGGACTATTCCGAAGTGCCATTGCTAAAGACAGCTTAATGCACTTAGTCGCCAAAGCCCCAACAAACTAGGATGACAGTCATATGATCGAAGGTCGTTGTTTATGCGGTAACGTGGGTTATACCTACTCTGGCCAAATAGAGGAAGTCGCGTATTGCCATTGCTCTCAATGCCGCAAGGCTCAAGGTGCAGCCTTTGCCATTAATAGCCCTGTCGATGCTGAAAAAGTAACGTTTTTCGGAAAACAGTATATTAAGGAGTACCAATCTAACCACGAAAAAGTGAGAGCTTTTTGTACTAATTGCGGAAGCCCGATTTACAGCGCGAAGCGGAGTTTACCCGGTGTTTATCGCCTTCGACTGGGCTTAACGACAACATCTTTTGTTTGTGAAAACAGATATCACATATTCACTGAGTCAAAAGCCGACTGGCATTCCATTATCGATGACTATCCTCAGTTCGAAAAAAATAAAGGTTAAGCCTACTTAGTCCGTTAGGCTACAACGCTAAGTCAAACCAGGATGGGGACAATCAATGCAAGCCCCATCAACGACAACATGACTAGGATGCCTTGTCGAAACAGCGTCTCCGACAAGCGGTGACGAATGGCTGCTCCCATGGACAAACCCAGCGTGACAAAACACACGCCAATGGCCGAGATCAGAACGTCCTCCCACGAGAATAAGCCAAGTTTGGCAAGGCCCAACATCATGACCAGACTGGATAACGT
This sequence comes from uncultured Granulosicoccaceae bacterium, assembly GCA_964498925.1. Taxonomy (GTDB): domain Bacteria; phylum Pseudomonadota; class Gammaproteobacteria; order Granulosicoccales; family Granulosicoccaceae; genus Granulosicoccus. The sequence goes on along the minus strand of CAZCKD010000069.1, from coordinate 3,740 downwards.
GAACGAGCAATTCACCGCTTGAATAAACAGGTTTCGCTCTAACCGCAGCATCATCATAAACGGAACCATCGGCATGACCTGCGACCCTGTAATCCCATTAATCGTACCGGTAATGAACCCCGAGAACGGTGCGAGCGGACGTTCCCAACGCGCGGCAATGGATAGCTCGGGCTTAGTGAAAGTAAACGCACACCACACCAGCATCAAGAGCCCTAGAATGGCTCCGGCCAATCGACCGTCAATATAGGCGAGCGTCCACAGACCCAGCGCAAGACCGGGTATTACAGCCAACAACATCGGCCAAAAACGTCCGAGAGTCTCACGAAATCGTCCCACTTGACGCATCACAACGATGTTGGAAAAAATGGACGGAATGATCACCAATGGCAGAGCGTCTTTCAAGCCGACCAGTAGTGCCAGGATCGGCAGGCAGGTGGTGGAAAACCCGAGCCCAGTCACCCCTTTGGCAGTTGCCGCAAACAGGTAGCTGGCCAGGATTGCGGTAATCTGCCAGCCGTTTAACTCAAAAAGCATGCGTAGTAAGATAGTCCTAAGCTACGTGCGCGCACGTCATGGATGGGACACAGCTGCGTGTAACAAAACCGCTTCGAGGTTGTAAAGTGGTGCCATTAGATCACAACCCGCTTTTCTATTTTGAAAATAGCACGCGATTCCTGCAGAATGCCGCCACACGTTACACAGAGTGAGTCGATGAATCTAAACATGTTGCTGGACTGGATAACCAGCCCATGAACGAGACGATTGCCGCTCTTGTCCAGAACTTCGACGCGCTGCAGACAGCACAGCTTGTTTTGATCTTTCTTTTTGCTGCAATAGTGAAAGGATTTTTAGGCATCGGACTGCCTGCCGCCTCTATGGCTTTTCTAACGTTGATCATGCCACCAACAGAGGCAATTCCACTCTTGTGGTTGTCCATCCTTGCAACCAATTCGCTGCAATTTGCTCATGCTTCTGACAAATTGGCGATCGCCCGAGAATACTGGCTGTTTGCCGTGGCGATCATGGTCAGTATCTTTATTGCATCCATGTTTATTGCCGATTACCCAACAGGACTCCTAACAGGGGCCATCGGTGTGGCAATGGTTATATTTTCGCTTAACTTACTGTTGGGAATAAAGCTGAAATTTGGACCAGAGCGCCGCTGGCATTTCGGGTTCGGTATCATGGCCGGCGTGCTGGGTGGGATCAGTTCGATCTGGTCGCCCATCGTCGCCATGTACCTGGTGGCGCGGGATGTGTCCAAAGAGAGGTTTATTGGAGCAACTGGTTTTCTCTTTTTGGCCGGAGTTCTCCCGCTTGGTGCGGGACAAGTCGTAGCCGGCATCCTGACCTTTCCGGTGTTGATCAAGTCAGCATTGGCACTGTGTGTCGTGCTGGTCGGTTTTCGAATTGGCGAAGTGCTCCGCGATCGAGTCAGTCAGGAGCTGTTCCGTAAAGCTGTGCTGATAGCCTTCTTACTGATGGGGTGCCGCTTGATCTTCAACGCAATAAGCTGATCGCAAGGTGCGCGAAAGATCAGGTTGCCCCGTAAAGCATCTCGTTTAAATAGAGTCGCTGAATTTTCCCAGATGGGCCTTTGGGTAATTCGGGCATAATGTGCACAGTGTCAGGAGCCTTGAATTGCCCAACGCGTTCTACACAAAGTGCAAGTAGGTCCGCACTTGTAGTATTTGAAGCATCGCTTAGACGAACGGCAGCTTCGACACGCTCGCCGTAGCGGTCACACGGACGCGCAAAGGCAGCTGCTTCAACAACATCAGGGTGCTCATACAAGGCTTCGTCAATCTCACGTGGCGCGATGTTTTCGCCGCCTTTAATGATGAGTTCTTTAAGCCTTCCAGTGACGAAAACATAGCCGTCTTCGTCCATACGCCCCAAATCACCGGTGCGAAGCCAATCTCCGTGAAATGTAGCGGAAGTTGCATCAGGGTTGTGCAGGTATTCCTTCATGACATTGGGGCCACGGATCTGAATTTCGCCCTCAACACCACGTACACACTCCTTTCCGGTTTCATCAGCGATGCGGCCCTCATTGCTGATCGCACAGCCCGCCGATCCGATTTTGTGGAGTGCAGGATCAAGCGGATTGACCAGGCACTGAGCTGCCGTTTCCGTCAGTCCAAGAGACTCTACAATCGCAAGCCCAAAGCGGTCTTGAAAGGCACGTTGTGTTTCTACAGCAAGTGCTGATGAAGCGGATCGCGCAAAGCGAAGCTGGGCCTTTAGCGACGGCGTAGGTTCTGCTTCGCCGTGCAGTAAATGGCTAATTATTGTGGGAACCACAGAAAACCACGTAATACCCCCGTCGGCTGCTTGATCCCAAAGCTTACTGGCAGAAAACCGCGACCCCATGGCAAGTGAGCCACCAGACACCAAGCTACCCATGACGGAAACACACAAGCCATTGATATGGTAAAACGGCAGAACACCCATGCCGCGATCCTGCGGTGTCAATTCGTGCGCCATACTGACCGTCCATCCTCCGGCAAGCAGACTTGATTGCGTATGCACCACGCCTTTCGGACGCCCGGTGGTGCCAGAGGTATACATCAACAGTGCATCATCAGCTGGAGCGATATCGTACAGTTCCGCACTCTCGCCACTCGCCGCGAATAGGCTCAAGTTTTCTGGCCGAACCTGATTAAAGAATTCCAACTGAGCATCATGCACAAATGCAACGCGCGCTTTAGAGTGCTCCATCGCATAGCCTAATGCATCGGCACCGGCGGCAAGGTTGAGCATGGTCACTCGGAATCCGCCGTAGAGTGCGGCAAAAAGTGCTTTGACACCCTCAAGCCCATTGGGATGCATCACGACGACGCTTTCGCCCTTCGCAATGCCTTGCGCAGTTAAATCCGCAGCAATTGTTGTGGCATGCGCTCGCAGATCTGGCCAGCTTAACGTTTCATCGGTTTCCGGAAAAACGAATGCTGTACCGCCCTCGTTTGCCCGTGAGTCTACCCAATCGCGGACAGTCCCGGTGGGTGGCGTTTGGGGATCAAACTTCATTGGCCAGCCGCGTTCCAGTAATCGACAAAGATTTCATCCAGGCTTGGCTCTCGCGACGGAATTTCGCGGATTATCTTGGTCGATTGTATGAAGTGTCGATAGTTGACGTTTTCGTTAACAGAATTGCCACCCCATGTCCCGCAACCCATTGACAGCGAGAACGGCATACCGTTTGTAAACGATCCACCCGTGGCGAATGTGTGGGCCTGGTTGACAATCACTCGGCTGGTCGGAATCGCCGTTGCCAAAACGCTTGCTCGACTGTCATCGCTGGTATGCAAGCCAACAGAATGACCTGCTCCTTGATGTTCTTGAATGTTACGAGTCACGTCAATTGCGCTGTCAAAATCCGGTGCTCGATAAAATGCAAGAACCCGGCTTAGCTTCTCTCCCGACAGCGGGTGATCAGGTCCAATACCCGAGGTCGGAACCGCTATGTAGTCGGTTCCTTCCGGCACATCAAGCTCAAGCGCGACGATCATTTTGTCCGCATCTTGTGCAATCACCGAACGATTCAAATGCCCATCAGGCCAAAGCTTGCCAATGATCCCAGCCTCATCCTCCATCAGCGCACCACCATTCCGAGCCATGGCAGCAACAAAGTCAGAATAAACAGCATCAACCACAACAACCGCATTTTCCGAACTGCAAGAGGTGGCATTGTCAAAACATTTAGATGCACGGATTTTTTCGGCTGCCGCGTCCAGGTC
>CAZCKD010000068.1:0-16659 GCA_964498925.1 uncultured Granulosicoccaceae bacterium | reverse complement strand
CGAGGAGAACCGCTCAATTAGACGAAGGGATTTTTCTGTCAATTCGGGACAGCTGATGCTTAGGGAGTATCTTCCTCAATCAGTAGAAGCTGAAGCAACAGCGACGGCAGAATCAAGAGAAACAACTGACACAACTGAAGCATCTACACTCACGAAAACAACAGTTTTGTACTTTCACGGTGGGGGCTTCGTTGTCGGTGACCTTAATTCGCATGACGATATTTGCGCCGAAATATGTAGAAAAACACAGTTTAGGGTTATCGCCTGCGACTATAGGCTCGCACCTGAACATAAGCACCCCGCCCCGTTCGAAGACGCTATGACAGCCTACGACTATGTCTCCGAACTCAGCCCTGAAAAAATAATTCTGGTTGGAGACAGTGCGGGGGCAAGCCTTGCGGCAAGCGTTGCATCAAAAGCGCGAACGCTTGACCGGCAACCAGACGGGCAAGTCCTGATCTATCCATACCTCGGTGGTCCAATGGATAGCGGCTCGGCAATCGAGCATGCCAACGCTCCACTACTCTCTACTGCCGATATGGATTATTACCATCAGATCCGAATCGATCCGAATGGAGCTGTGCCCAGCGATGATAGCTTTGCACCTCTGTGGGCAACCGACTTTTCCGGGTTGCCAAGCACTGCCGTTTATTCAGCACAGTGTGACCCCTTATGTGATGATGGCGTTCTCTATGCGGAGCGTATCAACGCCGATGGAGGCGATGCGAGTTGCATTGTTGAGCCGGGTCTGGTGCATGGGTACCTCAGAGCACGCCATTCGGCACCCGTTGCTCGTGCAAGCGTAGACAGAATTCTGAATTCCATCAGCGCTTTCGGCGCCTAAACCTCTTGCCCTACCGGCACGCTGTATAAAATAAATTCAGAGGCTTCCAGATAGTGGTCGTATAACTTGCGGGCCCTGGCATTACTTTGTTGAGTTAGCCATCTCACGTTAGACCACTGCCTGTCACGGGCCACGCTGAACACCTGATCGATGAGGGCCTTGCCCAATCGCTCGCCTCTCCGAGACGGGAGCACAAACAAATCACTCAGATAACACACTTTCTCACCACTGAGCGAACGGTGCATGAGTTGATACTGCACAAAGCCTAAAAGTTGACCGTCGTCTGACTCAACCACATCACACCAAAAATCTTCCGTGGCGCTGAATATCCAAGCCCACGCGGTTTCTCGCGCCTTTTCAGGCAACTCAACCTGGTAAAAGTCGGCATAGGCCTGGAACAGCTGCTCCCAATGCTCTCGATCGTCTTTCCGGATAGCACGTATTATGGAGGGCATGGCGCTATTACTCTGATGTTGTGAATTTCAAAGGCAACAATGTGCCGAGATAAGCTACGCGCTTACTGAATTGAGCTCTTGCGCAATTCTGTCTTTAACAAATTCATCCTGAACTTCAGACAGCAATGCATCCCGGTAGTTGTCCCATTCAGCCCTATCCAGCAAAAGAATAATAGGGTGTAAGGCATTGTCACGAAAGAAATGATCGGTGATACCTCTGGCTTCGGTGACGCAATCATCAATGATGCGTCGGAACTGACCACGTTCATAGTCGTCATCAAGTTGTTCCAGATAAAACTCGGCGTAGCGGCAACGTGCCATTACTTTCTGAACAAGCTTAGCCTCTTCGATATTTTCTTCGGTTTCTTCCAACGCATCTTCGTCGGACGTAGCAGTGGATGTCTCGGTTGCTGCCGGAGCAGGCGCTGATGCTGGCAGAGATTGCGAAGTCCCTTCATTAAGACTAGCTAAATTCTGCGCGGCAACGACCTCCGGGAGTCCCTCCGGGAGTCGTTGTCCAAGTAATCGATCCAGCTTCTGGTACTGTTTCAGCTTGCTCGCCAACCAAACGATAATGATGGCCTGAAACACGACGAGGAATAACAGAATACTGTTGCTCATGGGTAGGTCAATACGATGTGGCCCTATCTAGGCTAATCGTACCTGATTGACGTGCGTCGAAATAGGTCAGACGCAAATCATTTAACGAATGACAGGTGTTCCCTGCAGTCTATGCAGCTTTATCCTGCAGTACATTCCACTCGTTAACGCTTGAAATCACGTTCGGCAACTCACCAGCCATGACCGGACGCGAAAAGTAGAATCCTTGGACCAAATCGCAATTCAATTGCTTAACCAAGTTCAGCTGTTCTTTCGTTTCTACCCCTTCTGCAACGGTTTTAAGTCCGAAGCGATTGGCGAGTACCACGATGGTGCTGGCTAGCGAATCCAACATATTTCCTGCATCTAACTTACTGATAAATGCCCGATCGATTTTGAGTAAATCCAACGGTAATTCCTGAAGATACTGTAATGACGAGTATCCGGTTCCGAAGTCATCCAGAGCAATTCGAACGCCGTGACCGCGTAGCATATTCAGGTTGTCGACAACCCGGTCAAGATCGTTCATAAAGACACTCTCTGTAACTTCAAGCTGCAGTTGGGCCGGATCAATCTTGTAAGCTTCCAGCAGTTTTATCACCGCCTCACCAAAACCCTTGCTCATGAGCTGAGGCCCCGCTACGTTGATTCCTAGATGCCAAGGTACGGGATCCAGATGCTGCCATTCGATCATCTGCTGACAACCTCTTTCCAGAACCCATGACCCAACCATTGAGATAAGGCCAAGCTCTTCAGCGAGTGGAATGAATTTAGTTGGCGGCAAAATGCCTTTAGTCGGATGCTGCCAGCGAATGAGCGCCTCTGCACCGCAAACCATTCCGGTTTTCAAACACAGTAGCGGTTGATACCAGAGATCGAATTGTTGTTCAGAAACAGCTTTTCGAAGATCGTTCTCGTGGCATTGTTCGTCGCGAAGTGCAGTCGCCCGTTCTTTATCAAAACACACAATTCTGTTCTTACCTGCACGCTTGGCTTGATACATAGCCATGTCAGCATGACGAATTAAATCATCTATGTTGACGCCGTCGCTAGGGTAGAAACTGATGCCGATACTAGCGCCAAGCCTTAAGTCATTCCCTTCGTAAGGAAATTCATCGACGAAACATCCCGAATATCGAGAGGCTATATCAACGGCATCGCCCATGCTGTCCAGCTGTGGAAGTACCACAGCAAACTCATCACCACCGAGTCTTGCAAGCATGACTCCCTCTGTCTTGCATGCGGCCATTCGCTTGGCGACCTGCTGCAGCACTGCATCTCCACCGGCATGCCCGTGAGTGTCGTTTATATCTTTAAATCCGTCTAGATCGAAAAACAGAACCGCTTTCAATACATCCGACTCATTTTTACGCGAGAGGATTTCAGTCAAGTACTCCTCTAGCCCACGTCGATTCGGTAAGCCTGTAAGACTGTCGTGAATCGCTTGATGTTGAACAGTACGAATAAGTTCATCTCGTTGAAGAGCCGTCGACATTTGATCAATGACGGTATAAATCGTATTGATTTCATTTTCATCAAAATCACGCTTATCGAAGGTACGGCATAACTTTAGAATGCCCCACACCCGGTCACCACTCATCACAGGCACAGTGAGTGTCCCGCCTACATTTTTCTGAATGCGATGGGCATGAACTTCTGCTGACTCGCGAGGATCTTCAACACCACGTGCAATATGAGCTGGCTCTTTATTTTCGAAACACCAAGAACAGATCGTTTGCTTGACGAACTCACTGGGCATTGAGTCAGCTGACTCAACACCAGATTCCGATTTTTTCCAAGCCGCATACGGAACGTACGATTCGCCAGTATCGTTCACTTGATATAGGCTGAGTCGGTCCAAATCCAATGCATCAATCAGCTTCGGACAAATCTCAAATGCAAGGCCATCCCAGTCCTGAATATCGTGCATCCTGCCACTTATACGGCTTAACGACTGAGTTCGATGTAGATCTCTAGCCACCGCCTGACGCTGTCGCGCCTGATGAATGGAAAGCGAAGCAATCATTGCAATTTGCTTCAAAATTTCAAGATCATCCTGCAAGGGTAGTTGCTGTTCAGCGGTAACAAATACAACGCCAAAGACTTCTCCAGCAAAAACCAACGGTAAGGACACTGCCTGAATGGGTTCATCTAGGTCTAAAACACAGTCAGGGTGGTTGTTGTAGTCGGCAACAAACTCTGCCGTACCTGATTCCCAAACCCTAGCGGATAGACCAACACCCTTAATCCGGTGTCCACCCAATAAAAGCTCTCTCAAGGGACCGCATCCAGCGAGGATATCAAGGTAATCACCTGTTTCATGCACCATGTGCATATAGGCACCATTGGCGCAACTGACCTTAACCAACTCTTCAGCGATATGCTGAAGAAGTGCATCAACACATTCATGCTGGAGCATCTCTGCAATGGTTTCACCAAGCTCCGTCAGCCAATGGTTATGCTGTAACAGCGCTTCATACCGCTCCGATAACACATCAAGTGCTTGACCTTGATCGATGTTACTCGACTCGCATGCAGACTCCGGCACAGACGATGCCGTAGAGCTTGCAGAATTTTCAGGTAAATCGCGCATAGTTAGTTTCTGGTGGATCTCGCTCCCTACCAGATTCTTAGCGTCCATCTAACAAAACACGTTAGTCTCTGCACCCCTACTTGCCAACTAACTCACTCTTGAGATGGATATTGGGAAATTCTCCGCCTCTTCGGAGAGCGCATACGGCCCTCACATAAGCCGTCTTGGAGAAACTCTGAGATTTACATCACATTCAGCGAGCCGCTATAGCGTGACTGAGCGCTGAAGACGCTGCATCCAGCGCGGCAGGTCCATGCGGGATTTCCAACGCTTTTAGCGCTGTATCAATACTGGCTAAAACACCGAGTAACGTCGGTGGATTGAGGTGCCCCATATGCCCTATACGAAAAACGTCGTCTACGATCGGATCGGATGCGCGATAGCCTAAGCCAACGCCGAGCGTTACGCCCATTTCAACCTCGCACCATTCGCGTATTCTCAACGCATCGCCCGGTCCCGTCCGAATTGCCGTCACGGCGTGAGAGCGATGCTTTGGATGAGGAACACGACAACTTATCTCTCCGACTGCAGACCAAGCATCCGTAGCCGACCACACACATTCAGCCAGTGTTTGATGTCGCCGAAAAACGTTGTCCAGGCCCTCTTCCAAAATCATATCCATCGCTTCGCGTAGTCCGTACAACTGTTGGGTCGGCGGGGTTCCACAGAAATGATCGGCAAACATGACCGGATTCACTCTGGGCTTCATATTCCAATAAGGAGTATTCAGATTCGCCGACTCGTGGTACGGCCAAACCTTCTGGCCAACGAACAACAGGCCAACACCGGGAGGAACCATCAGCCCCTTTTGACTGGCCGTTAGCAAAACATCGACGTCCAATGCTTCCATATCCATAGGCTCACATCCGAAAGATGCTATGGCGTCAACCATGTAAAGCGCTGGATGGTTGACATCTTTCATGGCCTTGCGAATAGCGACAATGTCATTTGAGCAAGACGTTGCTGTATCGGTTTGAACAGTTAGCACTGCTTTGATTTCATGTTTCGTGTCCTGGCTTAAAACCTCCGCCAGACGCCCAAAGTCGTAGTCTTCATTTTCTTCATATTTGACATAAGAAACACGAATGCCCATTTCCTCGGCCATCCATCCCCAGGCTTGTCCAAACCTACCCGTATTGATAACCACGATATGGTCACCCTTACTGAATAAGTTACAGAGACTCGCCTCCCATGCTGCATGCCCGTTGCCGTGGTAAATAACGACATCACCAGAGCAATTCGCCATCACTTTAAGATCTTCCATGAGCGATTGAGTGAGATCAATCAACTCGCCCCCATAAATATTGGGCGCCGGACGATGCATTGCCCGTAAGACACGTTCAGGGGTAATTGACGGGCCGGGAATCGCCAAATGATGGGGGCCTTTCGCTAGAGACATAGATTCAGGTGAGAATTAATCATTAGAAACAGGTATGCAGGCACTTGCTCAAGTACCGACAGCAAGCAGCATAATGATACTTTTTCAATCATCTGACAATTCTCGATTCATTCACGCCCCTGATACTCATCCTTAATAAAGCGCGTATTGCTAAATCGTATCCGCTGGCCGCCAGATTACGCGTGAGATCGCCGAGCTAAATACAGGATAAACCTCTGTATCCGATACGATGCTGTCGGGCTTCTTCGGGACACCCCTACTCTTGCCTTTATTCGATACCATATAAGCCTATCTACACCAACAAGAGAGAACATCATGGCCAAGGGCTACTGGATCGCTAACGTCACCGTTACTGACGAAGAACACTATCCTGAATACCTTCAAGCGGGCGCACCGGTATACGAAAAATATGGCGCACGCTTTGTAGTTAGAGGGGGACGCTGCGAGGGCATGGAAGGATCCACTCACCCACGAAATGTCGTCGTAGAATTTAAAGACTACGAAACTGCACTCGCAGCTTACAACAGCGAAGAATATCAAGTAGCGAAAGCACTGCGAAACAAATATGCAGATTCAAACGTTCTTATCGTCGAAGGATTTGAATAAGTACTAGCAAGCTCCGATCAAACGCTTCGACTTACCTATAAGGTGTCGAAGCGTTTTTGAACGAGTTGAAAAGCAGGACTAACCGTTGTAATTCGGATTTCCTGGAACTTCGAGAATAGAATCCCCGATCAACCAATAACTGAGAAACTTGATTCCATATTAATGGGACGTTTTCTCGAATAGAAACCAGCATCGATCATGTGATTGATATAAGGAAGATTAAACTGCAATGGCTTCTCATCATGGTCATTGCCAGACTCGCAATAATCAACGAGCTCTGCCATTAACTTTCCGGCAATAGGCGCGTTCTTGTACTGGTTTCCGCTGGAACCACAAGCCATATAAAAACCAGGCAGACTGGATCGATCATAAATCGGCAACCAATCTGTTGACGCGTCGTATAAATCGACAATTCCCCGGGTTTTTTGCGGAATACCCAGTGAGGGAACTCGCTGACCGTAACGCATGGCTTGAGTTGTCCATTGCTCAGTGAAGTCCCTGTTGTACTCAGTATCATCATCAACCCATTGATGTGGATCGCACTCGGGATCTTCACTACCGACAAGAATATGATTGCCATGCTCAGGCCGGCAGTAGAGCGCGATATCGCTATCGCTAACCATCATGCCATCAGCTTCGAAGTCATAACCTTCGGGCGCAGGCACATGGACTACCTCCTGTCTTAATGCACGAGTGGTAATCGTCATATCACCCAATACATCGGCCATGGCGTTAATCTTAGAAGAGGCTGGCCCGGCGACGTTTATAACAATCGGGGCGTGAAGTTCTTCCCCACCTTTGAGTCTTACACCGCTGGCCCTGCCACCGGTTACGAGAATCTGATCGACTTCAACACCCATGCGAAATTCAGAGCCATAGCGTTTAGCTGCATCAGCTAGATTTTGTGCCGACAGAGCCGGGTCGGTGACATACCCGCCGTTTGGCCAATAAACACCACCTCGTACCCGACCACCATTGGGTTTTCCGAACATGGGATCGTCAGCAGCACGTGCAGGTGCAAAGCTATCAAGATTGTAGATGGGAAGCTTTTCGGCAATAGTATCTGCCGTCCAATCTTCAAACGGGCAATCCAAACGCCGGCTATTTTCCATGTGGTTTTCTAGAAAGCCATTAGCCTCCGATTTCATAACCAGACAACCCGTCTGAACAAATCTGGACAATGGGGTATCGCCACTGGCCTCTAGATATTCCGGCCAATCTCTCCAGTAATGGAAGCCTTCCCATGCAAAAGCTGTCCCATCGAAGGTTGAGTAATGCATTCTGATGCACGCGCAGGAACCTGCGGTCGAACCATGGCCGATCTGAGTATTTCTATCTACCGTCAGCGTTTTTTTGCCTGACTTGGCTAACTCAAACGCAACAGCAGCTCCGATTACTCCGGCACCAATGATGATGACGTCAGCGGTATCACTCATGATGTTTCAGCCTCCCAAAATGCACATTCAATGTTGCAGCAAGAATATAGAAATATCGTCAAATTGGCAGCACTTTGTTTCGAATCCTCGGGAAGTTCTTACGACGCCCTAACGGATATCGAACGGGGTACCAAACGGGTACCGAATAGCGTTCGAGAGAAGCCAGAGACGGAATCTGGGCGTGTCCTTAACGGTATCGCTAGCGAGGACTTTGCAACCAATCTGCGATCATCGGCCAGATGTCCTTAGCAGCGCCGCTGGAACTGACAATTCTCGGGTGTGTGTAATCTTCCCGAAAGCCGGTGCTGATACTGCAAAAATGGAATTCTTTTTCGGCCGACCCCGCGCACTCGAACAAGTGCCGGCAACCAGCCACAGGCGCGATAAAGGTATCTCCCTTTCCAGCAAAACATTGCCAAGGCAGAGTGAACGACCGCAGCGCATCTTCGTAGTCAAAGCCATCCGTTCCCGTCCAGCGTTGCTCCAAACTCCATCGATACCACTGCTGCATCACTGGTGCAAATTCGTTCTCCGGCCCTATTTTGAACCACTTGCCGGGCGCAACTCTCAGAAGCTTTGTAACAATATTGGATGCTTGGATGGCCCAACGATTCAGCGGTTTTTTAGCTGCGAACGTAGCTTGACTTGCTAATGATACAAACTTGCCCATGAAGGCTTGTTTTTCCGGATAGCGAGAGAAGTACATTAAAGCCGCTAATCCACCCCCACTATGCCCTACCCAGTGAATTTTACTGTTGGGATAAAGATGCCTGATAGCGGTTAGCACTGCATCAGTGTCTTCAAGACACATGGATTCGAAATCGGGCTCAGTAGAAGGTTCATCACTTTTACCATGGCCCTGGAAATCGAGAATCCAGCAATCAAATCCGCGTTTCGATAGATACTGAGCTACCCCGCGACAGGATCGATGATTGGAAAAAGTACCATGCGCGAACACAATCGGAGTTCGACTTGCACTCACGTCATCGACAACTCCCTGTGAATCATCGGATGGGGCAAGAGAACTTTCAGCAGGAAAACAAGTTAATCCTAATCGGGTTCCAGACGCATTGAAGATGTAATGAACACCGCGGGAGTTCGACAGAGAGCTATCTCCCTGTCGAACATCTTTATCCGTTGTCATACCTTAATCAAATGATCAACGCTTAGAGCCGTAGTTATTCGACCACAACACTGATTGAGTCAATAGACTGCTTTCTTTCCGCGCGAATCTGTTCCAGGCGCTTGCTGGCAATTAAGGACTGAAGCATAGGAATATAGTATTGACCATTTCCTACAAACTTAAGCTCAGAATCACCCACCGAAATCCAACCGCGTGCGTCCAGCTCATCCCATATAGCCGCATGAGAGTCGAGCAAATTCTCATTAAAGATATTCATGTAATCAACAAAATTGATCTTCATGGTTTGCATGGATTGAAACAACCAGGCCAGTTTGACATCGCGGTGGTTGTACATAAAACCACGACCTACTGGAAATTTTCCTGCATCAATATCATCGCAATAGTTTTTCAATGACGTTTGATTCATGTAGATCCAGTTTCGATCATTGGGATCAAGACTGTTCGGGTGAAAATTGACCGCTGCGAAACCGATGCCGCAGACTTGTCGCAATGTAGTCTCTGATTGCTCCTCGCCCTGATCGATGAAGTCATGCATGTTGTGTTCATAGTTATATGAACTGAGCCTGTCTTCTAAAGCGTCTTCCGGAATACGTCTCCAGTCGTATACAGTAACTTGTTCAAATCCAGCGCTGATCAGAAATTCTTTAGACGCATGGTACATCTCGATGTTGGTTTCGATCGACGGCAGCAGAGCCTTTTTACTTGGGGCTGCAAAATCACTACGACCTGCAACGTTAAGTTCGTAATGAGTCAGGTGGTGAACACCTGCATCAACCGCTACTTTAAGATCTTCGAGCATGTTGTCTATCGTTTGTTCAGGCCATCCATAAATAAGATCCAAACTATTCGCCATATTGTATTTATGGCAAAGATCCAGAGTGCGGAAAACCTGCTCGCGAGTTTGACGTCGCCCACTGTATTTAATCAGCTCGTCATTTAACTGCTGTACACCCATGCTGACCCGGTTGAATCCTGCTTCACTAATAGCTTTGATTTTCGGTTCATCGAACAGCTGCGGAATACCTTCAAGGGATATCTCGATATCGGAAGGAATGCCACCGTACAACTCATCAACATATTGCATTATCTGACCATAGTGCTGCGGTCGATAAAGATTTGGTGTACCACCACCAAAATAGATGCTTGCTAATGTATCGCCTGAGTAAAAAGGCTTGTACATATCAAACTCTTTTTTGAGATAGCCAATGTAAGCTTCGACACCTTTGTTGCCCTGATAGTCTTCGCTGGGAAACAAGCAGAAGCCACAACGAGAAGGTTTGGTTTTAATACAAAAAGGAGTGCCGACATAAAGGTTAACTTCATGGCGGGTTTTCATTCCATAACCGGCACGTTCATCAAGAAGCTCAGCAATGGGGCTTTCCATTGGCTTCCAAAAGCCGGGGGACGGATGGCCGTGTAAAACTTTATTTGATTGACGGCGAAACGCTTCTTTATCAACGAACTTGCGCACGTACTCCGCGCTGAATTCTTGACCCGTATTTGCTCCTAGCTCACTCACTGAATATTCTCCCGAAAAACTGTTTTTCACGCATATCGCTACAAATACTTGACGCGAACACAATGCTTCATCGTGACACGCAAGCGCGATATGCAAAACACTAAGAAACAATGGGAATCGTAGTGATTCTCAAAGCCCTTCTTGTGTTAGGGAAGTAATACTAGCTTAAATAGCAACCCAGTTGTTTATGCCGCCTTACCTATTGGGTCAACTTGTGTAAGAACAGGATAAATCTCTTCACTTGGTAATGGTTTACTGAAGTAATAACCTTGTACGTGAGGAATGTTCAAAGCCTTTAAAAATGTAAGCTGTTCAACCTCTTCGACACCCTCTGCAACAATGTCATAGTCAAAACCCAGACATAGCTCTGTGATGGCTTTTACCATGAGCTTTGAACCATCTTCATGAGGCAGACCATCGATAAACGACTTATCGATTTTTAACGTATCAACAGGGAGTTTTCCAAGTAAAGACAGTGAAGAGTAACCAGTACCAAAGTCATCGATAGCTATTCTTACACCAATCGCCTGTAACTCGTTACATATCCTTGTATGTGCAACCGGATCACGACTCATGCTTTCAGTAATTTCTATTTCAACATGGTCGGGATCAAGTTTGTTTTGTTTCACTATACGATCAACGTAGTCTGCAAATCCCGGCGCATTAAAGTGATCGCCTGAAATATTCACGGCAAGCTGTGTATACAATCCGTTAGCGTTCCACTCAGCTAATTGACGACACCCAGTCTCTAATACCCATTCGCCAATTTCTTTAATCATGCCAACTCGTTCAGCAGTAGTAATGAACAAGTCCGGGCGAACCATGCCACGTGTCGGGTGACGCCAGCGAATTAGAGCCTCGACACCACTGTACGTATTTTCCTGGATATTAACTTGCGGTTGATACCACAACTCAAATTCATCATTATCCAAGGCGAGTTTTAGATCGGCTTCCAATCGCATTTGATCTTCAGTTTCGATCGCCATACGCTCATGGAAGATCGCATAGTCTTGCTTGCCGTTATTTTTAACATAGTACATCGCCAGATCAGCGCTCTTAACGATGTCATCGGGTTCCAAACCATCCTTAGGATAAGTCGCGATACCTACACTTAGTTGCGGCTTGATTCGATGATTTCCAATCTCCAAAGTCTTTGCACTAAATTCAAGACAACGCTCAGCAGTAAATACTGATTCTGAAACATCTTCGATATCGTTAACAAGTATGCAAAACTCATCGCCACCCAAACGGGCAACAAGATCTGTTTTTCGAACGTTCTCTTTTAGATGCTCTGCAAAATTCTGTAAATACCCATCGCCGCATTCATGACCGTAAGAGTCATTCACACCTTTAAAGTTATCCAGATCAATATAAACAATGCTGAATTGGGATTTATTGATCTCTGCATTCGCCACTACTGAATTCAAATATTCATGGAAATAGGAACGGTTTGCCAAACCTGTCAGCCCGTCGTAATAAGCCATGGTATAGATCTTTTCTTCAGCTGACTTTATATCGGTGATGTCTTGAACGGTACCCAACATGTGTCGCTTACCATCGTGATCAACAGTCTCTTTGATCACCTGACGCATGCTGCGATATTCCGTGCCTGCGACATCCAGCAACATTCGGAATTCAACAACAACATCTTCTTCCAGTCCACGAACCTTCGTAAAACTTTTTCTGACTTTGTTTCGATCAGCATTATGAATACGTTGGAAACACTTTGTGATTTCCATCTGACTGCTGTCCACGTTCCAGATGTCCGCTAAATTCTCAGACAACTCAATGCTAGGTGCTTCACCATCCCACTCCCAATATCCAATATGGGCCATACGCTCGGTGGTTTTCATAACCGATGTACTTTTATCCTGGATATCCTGCTTCAATCGAATGAGTTCAAGATAGTTGTTGCCAACCTCTTTTCCGCAGCTTAGTAAGAACCCGAAAACAAACAGGCTGAATAAGGCAACTTCAAGCGCGAAAGATCCGCCGACCATAAACAGGCGAAGCTCTACAGATATTAGAATGATCAGCTGAAAGCCAAGATTGAGCAATCGATCGTAGGGTAGCGAAGCAAGTGCACCACCGGCCACTCCTCCTAGGGTCATTATTAACAACAGCTGATGCGGAATGTCCTGCGTCGGAAAGATGATCCACATACTGGATGCCCATGCTATCGAGGCAAGCAAAGCACCAAAATTAAAACGCAAACCCCAGGCCTTGGCATTCTTAGCAGGATCCTCAGCTTTACGATAAGCGAAAAGATCCGCTAGGCGAAGCAGGTAGGCAATAGTGATAAAGACAAACCAACCGCGAGCAGCGACAGCATCAACGAGTGGGCCGAACGTATATAAAACAACAGCAGAGGCAGCGAATGATCCTGCTGCGGAGTACTTTATTCCGCTATACAGCAACTGATTCTGGCTGTGCCGAATCGCATCTTTTCGTTCTTGCGTATTATCGCCCATAAAAACCGGCTATCTCAGCTGCGTGTAATGAAACGGCAAATAGCAATTTCATTCTCAGGCCAGAAAAAATCTGGAGTCAGTACCCCTATCGGCAGCTTTTAGAAATTCTCTTTGCAGCTAAGTTACACCGCCTTAATGTTTTATCCGGGAAGGGTAAGTGAGACAGAACGTCTTTATGGGTGCTGGCAGCTAGCCACTTGATTTATAAGCGGTGTTCAATTCGATTAGTTATTTCGATGATCCCGAACGCTATCCACAAATAACCGTTACCCGAGTCAGACAGATTCATTATGAATCGACAAACCTTGAATAACCTATTGCTCAGCGTAAGAAGAGCTACGCCAATGCACGATGGGCTCATGCAATGTCTGGAGTTGATCGACATCGTACCCGTCTATGGCTTTAACCAACAACTCGGCCAACTCGCTGCCTATTGCGGAGAGGTCTTCTGATAACGTATCCATCTCAGGATAAAGCGTGGGTAGTATGTCGGTGGTTTGCCGGCAGACCATATCGTAATCCCGTCCCAATACCAGACCGCCGTCTAGTAGCCCGCTAACCATCGCCAAACCGACCAGTTCGCTACTGCAAACTATCGAATCATAGGGTTGGGCCTCCTTGGACAGTGCAAGACCATAGGCCCTGGCTTTTTCAGCCGTCGCGATCAGAGATTGATCGCTAACAACCTCACCTGAAATACCATTAGCTAAAACTGCACGACCAAACGCACTAACAGTCAAACCATAAATAGTGGTTCTATCGTTAAACGGCACCAGCAGGCAACGTCGTCTAGCTTTGCCCGCCAGACGCTGCACAGCCAGCTCAACATAACGCTCAGCATGAAAATCATGATACGGGTGCGGACTGAAAAATTCAGTTCTGCCATGAGACACGAATGGAAATCCCCGCTCCATCAGCAATTGCACTCGTGGATCACGCGCACTGGTATGAGTCAGAATGATTCCGTCCGCTGTCTGATTGTCGAGTATGTAATTTATTGCAGCAACTGGATCTGACTGCTCAACCTCTGGAACAACATTCAGATGGAAACGCGATCCCTCAATCTGAGCACCAATTCCCTGCAGTAGCCGCCGCGTGTAATCCAGCGTCTTCTCATCATTGGCCAACACCAACGCTAGTACGTTGGTTTTACCAGTGCGAAGCCTTACACCTGCGCGGTTGGGAACATATCCGATTTGGGCGGCCGCCTTAGCAACGCGATCTCTAGTGGATTTTTTTAGATTACTTCCATCGCGAAGTGACAGCGAGACCGTGGACAGACTCAGGCCCGTAAGCTCAGCGATGGTTTTCAGTGTGGGCCGCTTTTCGTCCTGACTACGCATAAACCCTCGATTTTAGTGCTGAAAAGCGGATTCCAAGAGAATGACTGGCGACGAAAATCGCCAGGAGAAATAAAAATAACGTTGCAATTTATTCACGCGGATAATGACAGAGGAAAACACAAATTACCATCTATCCTTCTGTATTAATTAGTTATTAATGTTATTTGATTTTTCCATCAGATTATTGCAAAGTTAGGGAACTGAATTGCATCGTTGCAATTTTCAGTGAGCACCGCGCTTGCCAGCCCTTCAAAAACATGACTAACGGACAGACAAGCAGCAATAAACTGACAACGATGAACACACTTATCGTTTCCACTTAGAAGAGGATTACATGACCTATCCAACTCCAAGCCGACCTGCTCGACCCTGGCTGATGACAGCCATTGGTCTTGCGATGTTGGCAGGATCTGCATCTGCAGACGACATTCGATTCTGGACCACTGAAGAACAGCCTGCGCGTTTAGCCAAACAGCAAGCAATGGCTGAGCAGTTCAAAGCGGCCACTGGCAACAACGTAGAAGTCATTCCTGTGACTGAGAGCGATCTTGGTACACGTGCGACAGCTGCATTTGCCGCAGGCGATCTGCCTGACGTGATCTACCACACTTTGCAGTACGCACTGCCTTGGGCAGAAGCGGGCATCCTTGACGGTGATGCAGCATCAGAAGTTATCGAAGAACTCGGTGCCGATACATTCGCTCCAGCTCCTTTGAGCATGGCTGCTTATGACGGCGGAACAGCATCCGTACCGGTCGACGGCTGGACACAGATGATCGTTTACCGTGCGGATCTCTTCGCTGAGAAAGGTCTTGAGCCACCTAACTCCTATGCAAACGTAGAAGCAGCTCTTGCTGCATTGCATAACCCACCTGAAATGTATGGCTTTGTTGCAGCAACTAAGGTTGATGAAAATTTCATGAGCCAGGTTCTGGAGCATGTATTCCTGGCAAACGGTGTTTCACCAGTTGGCGCAGATGGCTTCATGCCATTAGAAGAAGGCCCAACGACTGAAGTACTCGATTTCTACAAGACGATTGCCGAAGCATCACCTCCGGGCGAATTGTATTGGAAGCAGTCTCGTGAACTGTACTTTGCCGGCCAAGCGGCCATGATCATCTGGTCTCCGTTCATCCTTGACGAACTGGCAGGACTTCGTGACAGTGCACCACCAACTATCAATGATGATCCTACATCGTCAGAGCTAGCGTCCAAGACGGGTATCGTCACTAACTTTGCTGGCCCATCTAACCCGGGCGGTGCTGCATGGGGCGATGTTCGCTACTTCGGTATTACAGCTGACGCAGACACAGATACAGCGATGGAATTCGTTAAGTTCTCTATGGACGAAGGCTACATGCAGACTCTGTCAATTGCGGCAGAAGGCAAATTCCCAATCCGTGCAGGTACTGCAGACGAGCCTAATAAGTTCAAAGACGGCTGGGCGAAGCTTCCTGTAGGTATCGATCGTAAAGCACCTTTGGGTGATCTATACGCTCAAGAAATGATCGACGAAATCGTCGGTGGACTTGACGTTGCTCAGCGTTGGGGCGTAACAGAGAATCAATTGTCTCTAGCTTCAAAAATCATCAACAGTCAGGCTATCAACCGCGTAGTTCGCCAGTATATCGATGGCGAAGTGGATGCTGCAGGCGCTGTTGCTGCAATGAACGAAGAACTATCAGCTGTACAGTAAGACGTATTGAACGGTCGACGGTATTTCCACCGTCGACCGCTTATATCTCTATCTAATGACGTTATCCCATGACTATGGCCACCCCTCCAACCCACCGTGGAGCATTAGCGAAGCGTGAGGCCCGTTTGGCCTGGGGTCTATTATTTCCTACGTTGTTTATCGTCAGCCTGGTTATCATCCTGCCACTGCTGGCCATTCTCTGGATAAGTGTCAAACCCGTTGGGCTAGCTGACCTAAGACCTGTCGCCCCCATCGTCAAAGAAAGTCTGCGTTCCAGAAATGATGCTCATCGCGTCGAATACCGCGTCCGAAATTCCTCTCAGACCAAACCCATTCCCGGGGTAAGCTTCACTGATACGTTGCCAGACTATGTCACTGCGCTGGAAACACCTGAGTTCTGTGAACTCAATGAACAAAAACTGACCTGTAGTTTCGGTGATCTCGAGGGCGGCTATAGTGAAAAATTCGCAATTCCAGTTAGCTTCGACGGAGACAAGGACAGCGTCGAGGATGTTGTAGAGGGTAGTCAACCGGAGGTCACTGGCAAAGGTGA
>CAZCKD010000067.1:0-16771 GCA_964498925.1 uncultured Granulosicoccaceae bacterium | reverse complement strand
CTCGCCAGAATGCGCCGGCGTCGGGTGTGCCGACCGGCTTGCCTTCGTACATCACTGTTGTACAACCATGAAACAAAGGGCCATAGATAATATAAGAGTGTCCGACAACCCACCCGATATCGGATGCGGCCCAGTAGACGTCACCTGGTTGTACATCGTAAATCGATGACATTGTCCATTTGAGAGAGACGACGGTTCCACCGACGTCTTTAACGACGCCTTTGGGAGCGCCTGTCGTGCCTGATGTGTAAAGAATATAGAGTGGGTCGCTGCTGGCTAGTGGCACGCACTCGACAGCTTCAGCGCTACTCATAACGCTAGACCAATCTTTGTCCCTGCCAACTTTGATATCCCATGTGCACTGTTCCCGTTGATGAACAATGCAAGTGCTGACTTTGGACGATGCAATGTCAATCGCATCTTCAACCAACGGTTGGTATTCAACAATGCGACCCGGTTCGATACCGCAGGACGCGGTGACGATGACATCCGGTGTGCAGTCGTCGATTCGTACTGCCAATTCCTTAGCAGCGAAGCCACCGAAGACGACAGTATGCATAGCGCCGAGACGAGCGCAGGCTAGAACAGCGACAATAGCTTCCGGGATCATCGGCATGTAAACCATAACCCGATCGCCTTTTTTGACGCCCTCAGCGGCGAGAACACCTGCGAAGCGCGCGGTGAGATCCTGAAGTTCGGCGTAGGTGTACGTCTGGTGAGAATCTGTTATCGGGCTGTCGTGAATAATGGCGAGCTGTTCACCGCGACCGTTCTCGACATGAACATCAACGGCGTTGTAGCAGGCGTTTATTTCACCATCTGCAAACCAGGTATTGAAGGGAGATTGGCTAGTATCCACCCCGGCTGTGGGTGACTTATACCAATGAACGTCTCTTGCGCGCTCCAGCCAGTAGGAAGATGGCTCACTCAGCGATTGTTGGTGCTGGTCCTGATAGTTGCCCATTGTGCGTAAAAATCCGGTTGCCGATATAAAGAACACAGTGTTCTGCTGCTTTCTTAGCATTATAAGGTGTGGTGTGGCAAAACGCCTTCGGCTTGGGCTAAATCAATAATGTGTATTAATTTCCTATATTCCTAAAGGAGTACGAGCTGGCGATGGGTACGCGCAAGGTACCCATCCATCGAGACGTTAGGGTTTTCTTCTGCGCATTAGTAGTGTGGCCATCAACAGCCCGAATAGTGTCCAAACCCCCGTGGAGCCTGCATGTTCGACCACTCGGATATCTGATCGAGCCGGACTGTCATCAACGAATTCAATTGCCGGGTCGACTAAAAGCACTTCATCGTCTGAAGCAGATTCAAGCGGTAATCGAGACAAATTTGAGAGATCCCGTGCGCCTAATTGGTCGACAACCCGGCTGGTGTAGGCGTCAACGAGTTCGACATGGAGATCGTATTCGCCGATTGGGTAGTTTTGTAACAGGTCAATATCCACGCGATATTCATCGCTAAACGCGTTTCCATAAATATCGAAAGTGGCCGTCGAATGCAGGTGCTCCCGCGTACCATCCGGAAGCAGTACATCAATGTTGGCGAAAACTTCAGCATGTGAGTATCGGGTATCCGCATCGATGGTCAAGCTAAAGCTTGAGAAATACCCGTCTCGATCCCGGTCTGTGAATAGCAGCGTGCCAATGCTGGCGATCCAAATGTCACTGCCGTGTAGTAGGAAGTGGCTGGTCTCCAGACTGGAAATAGCGTGAGCAGCATCCTGTTGCGCTTGTTTTAGCTGCGCTGCCTGGTTTTCGTTTGTGGGCGACGATGCGTCGTCAAATGCTGCGGATAGGGTTTCACCCTCCAGCACCAGAAGATCGGACAGCACGTTTGCAGACCATGACGCGGGAGGCATGAAAAGAAAGAAAAGGCCCATTGATCCTGCAATAGCCGTCCGTTTGTTGACATTTTTTTCGGCGGGCGTTTTTTGAGAATGGTTCATGATGCTTAGCGCTCGGTGGTGAAATTTAGAGCTCTAGGCTAATGCTGCCGGACTTAACGAAGACTGAACTAGCAAGACTAGGTAGTTACCGACGGTCGTTTTTAATGAATTTTGTGATTCTGTACCCACAACTCGTTGACATAGTGCAAAGTTGCGGGGACAATCTAAGCTCTGTTCTCATACGTTTGGTGCCTTACCTCATTGAGAGTGGGCCCGACAAACAAAGCACATCCAGTTAGGATATAAGAAATGGCGAAAGGGCAGTCTCTTCAGGAACCATTCCTGAATACCTTGCGTAAAGAGCGCATCCCAGTTTCAATCTACCTCGTAAACGGTATTAAGTTGCAAGGGCAAATTGAATCATTCGATCAGTTCGTTGTATTGCTGAAAAATACGGTTAATCAAATGGTATACAAGCATGCCATTTCAACCGTTGTGCCTAGTCGACCCGTTAAAATGGCGATGCCCGGCGAAGAAGATACCGAAGAATAAGCGCGGACTCTTCAGATCGATATAAAGCCTCTGTTTCATGTCTGGCTTTAACCGATCAACCCAAGGGACTTATCAGGAGTTTTTTTAAGGATTGTTTGAACGTCCCGACAGTGGAGACAAAGCGCTCCTCGTACATATCGATATTAGTCAGCACCGATCTGGTGCATCGACTCGTCATGGCACAGGCACAGCCGCGTCTGTCGACCTTGCTGCTGAACGTTCCGAATTTAAAGAGCTGGCAACATCAGCTGGCCTCGAAGTGCTCGATACCATTGTTGGTAGTCGATCCCGACCATCGGCGCGGCACTTTATTGGCAAAGGCAAGATTGAAGAAATCCAGCTAGCCCTTCAATCCAATGAAGCCGATGTCGTGCTTTTCGGGCAAGCGCTGTCTCCTAGTCAAGAAAGAAACCTGGAAAAAGAGCTCAAAGTCCGGGTGCTGGATCGAAATAGCCTGATATTGGACATTTTTGCGCAAAGAGCGCGGACCTTCGAAGGAAAGCTTCAGGTCGAGTTGGCTCAGCTTGTTCACTTATCGACACGTCTGGTCCGAGGTTGGACACACCTGGAAAGGCAGAAGGGCGGAATCGGGTTGAGGGGGCCGGGTGAAACCCAACTAGAAACGGACAGGCGACTTCTCAATGAACGGGTGAGAGTTTTAAAAAAGCGCCTAGTAAAGGTTCGCCAACAACGAGAACAGGGTAGAAGCCAGCGTGGTAAGTCCGGTATCTCCACGGTCGCATTGGTGGGGTATACAAACGCCGGAAAATCGACGCTTTTCAACCGGATGACAGATGAAACTGTCTACGCGGCTGATCAGCTTTTTGCTACGCTAGATCCCACATTACGTCGCATGGATTTAGCCGGCGGAGTAAGTGCTGTGCTCGCAGATACGGTAGGATTCATCAGAGACCTGCCGCACGAATTGGTCGACGCATTCAGATCTACGTTGACCGAGACCCTTGAAGCTGATCTTTTGCTACATATAGTAGATGACAGTGATGCGGAAAAGCAGCAGCGTCGTGATGATGTCGATAAAGTTTTAAAAGGGATCGGTGCGGAACGGGTTCCGCAAATAATGGTCTTTAACAAGATCGATTTATCCGGCCACTCCGTACGAATTGAACGTACAGAAGACGGTCTGGCCTCGTCGGTGTGGTTATCTGCAGTGACAGGGCAGGGAGTTAGTGAATTACTGGATGCTATCAGTGACCGATTATCGCAGCAGCGAATATCGGGTTGGCTGACGGTATCTCCTCAACAGGGACGTTTGCGGGCACAATTGTATAAGGCCGCAGCGGTATTGAAAGAAGAAGCGTTGAACGATGGCAGCATCAAATTGATGCTGGATATCGATATGGACGAATATTCACGGTTGGCGCGTGAACATAATCTGACAGAAGAATCTATAGTTCCAGATGCCGGATCCCTTGCGGGTGATGGTCTGGGTTAATACAATCGCCGGTTAAACGGCTTTGGAGCAGAGAACCTTATGGCTTGGAATGAGCCAGGTGGAAACGACAACGATCCTTGGGGTAACCGAAAGAATGATTCCGGTGGCCCTCCTGATCTCGACGAAGTTTTCAAAAACCTGAAAAACTGGTTTGATTCGCTGACCGGCAAAAAGAATAGCGGTGGCGGTGCAAATCGTTCAAACAATAGCGGCGGCGGTTTATCAGGCGGCGGTATCGGTGGCAAAGGTATCGCTTTATTGGGTGCGGTTCTGGGGCTTGTCTGGCTTGCGTCAGGCATCTATGTCATTCAACCGGCCCAGGCGGGTGTCGTCACGCAATTTGGTGGCTATGTCAAAACCACCACCCCTGGACCACATTGGCGTTTGCCATGGCCGTTCCAAACGGTTGAAAAGGTGGATATCGAAGAAATTCGCAGCGCCAAGCTCGTGAATCAGCTCATCCTGACACAGGATGAAAATATCGTCGATATCGATCTTGCTGTTCAGTACAACATCAAGAGTGCAAAAGATTATCTGTTCAATGTCCGCGGTCCTGATCGCACACTGGAAGAGGTCGTCGAAAGCGCTGTTAGAGAAGTTGTCGGTTCAACCGAGTTGGAATCCGTTTTGACCACAGGGCGTGATGTTGTTTGGAACACGACCTTAGGCAATCTGCAGGATGTGCTGGACGACTACAACGCAGGTATCTTCATAACGGCCGTAAACCTGGAAAGGGCACAACCGCCCGAGCAGGTGCAGGCAGCATTCTCAGATGCCATCAAGGCTCGAGAGGATAAAGAGCGTTTCATTAATGAAGCGCAGGCCTACCGAAATGAAGTTCTGCCTCGCGCACGAGGTGACGCTCAGAGAGCACTTGAAGAATCTGAAGCATACAAAACCCGTGTAGAACAGGCGGCGATTGGTGAGTCCGAACGATTCCTGTCTCTGTTAGGTGAGTACAGCAAAGCACCTAAAGTGACGCGCGAACGCCTGTACCTTGAGGCAATGGAAAGTGTCTTGGGCAATACGAGTAAGGTGTTGGTCGATAACGACAGTGGTAATAGTTTGATGTATCTCCCAATCGATCAGCTGGTCAATCAAAACCGTCCGCGATCATCAAATGGAACGCTGAGTGGCGATTCACCTTTGAACAGTCTTAACAACGATGCCCCTAGGTTCTCGGATCTGCCTGATGAGATAACGTCACAGGCGCGTGATTCCTTTCGGTCTCGCGATAGAGGGAGTTTCCGATGAATAAATTAACCAATCCACTGTTTCTGATCGTGGCGGCTTTGTTGCTGCTCTTATTCAGCTCAATGGTCTTTATTGTTGATGAGCGTGAGAGAGCGATCAAACTTTTTCTGGGTGAGATAACGGAATCAGAATACGAGCCGGGCTTGCACTTTAAGGTTCCTTTGCTCGAGACAGTCTATAAATTCGATCGACGGATTTTAACGCTCGATGTTCAGCCTGAGCGTGTACTGACGAACGAAAAGAAAAACGTCATCGTTGACTCGTTTATTAAATGGAAGATTTCCGATACCGGTACTTTCTATAAGAGTTTGGGCGGCGTTGAATCACGAGCCAATAGCCGTTTGACGCAGTTTGTGCGAGAGGGCGTTAAGGATGCCTTCGGACAACGAACTATCCGCGAAGTAGTATCCTCGGCTCGCTCGACATTGCGTGAAGAAATTCAAGCATCCGTTGATCAACAGGCAGAACGTTTGGGAATCGACATCATAGATGTTCGAATCAAGAAGGTTGAATTGCCTGATGACGTTCGAGAATCGGTCTACCAACGAATGGAAAAAGACAGGGCGAAAATTGCTCGTGAAATTCGTTCAGAAGGTGAGGAGAGTGCTAAGAAAATTCGTGCATCCGCTGACAGGGTTCGCGAAGAACTGTTAGCAAACGCCTATGCGACGGCGGAACAAACTCGAGGTACCGGTGATGCAGAGTCAGCGCGTATTTATGCTGAGGCATTCACCCAGGATCCTGAGTTCTACAGTCTTTACAGGAGCTTAAGCGCGTATCGATCGGCATTTAGTGGCAGTGGTGATGTGCTGCTACTGAAACCTGATTCCGAGTTTTTTCAATACTTTAATGGGCCGCAGAGTTCGATCGCAAAGCAGTAACTCTCTTTCGGCACTTGATCACCGAAGGGCCTCCAACGAGGCCCTTCGGTGCGAATACCCTGTAGGAAAAAATGCTCACAGAAATTCTGACAGCATGCTGTCTCGTTCTGGTGATCGAGGGCATCCTGCCTTTCCTGAACCCAAACGGTTACAAGCGAATGATTCGCAGTATGCTCGAAGTTGACAGTGATCGAGTGCGAATCTTTGGCTTGTGCAGTATGATTGGCGGCGTCGTCCTGCTTACTATTGTCCGCTGACCTTGAAAACTGTGAACGATCATCGCACTGAGCGATGGCTTTTGCCTGACGGTGTCAATGAGCTGATGCCGGATGAGGCTTGGCGGGTTGAATCCCTGCGGCGTCTAATAATGGACTCCTGTCACCAGTGGGGATATGAGCTCGTGATGCCGCCACTCATTGAGTATCTGGATAGTTTGCTGACCGGTACCGGCGAAACCCTGGACCTGAACACGTTCAAATTTATCGACCAGCACAACGGAAGAATGCTGGGTATTCGTGCGGATATGACGCCTCAAGTGGCTCGAATCGACGCACATTCCTTATTCCGGGACCAACCGAATCGCCTGTTTTATACCGGGAGTGTTCTTAGGGCTCGATCCGATGGGGCAGGTAGTAGTCGTACCCCATTACAATTCGGGGCCGAGGTTTTTGGTCACTCAGGACCGGAAAGCGATATTGAAATCATCCAACTGATGCTGAACAACGTTCTGCTGGCAGATTTACCTATGTCAGACTTGTTGCTCGATGTCGGGCATGTGGGTGTTTTCCGAAGTCTGGTGTCGGAAGCGGGTATCCCACCAAGCGACCAGGAAAAGCTTTTCCAATCGATGTTGCGAGGTTCTAAGCCTGAATTGGCCGAATACCTTGATTCTGCGAATGTTGAGAGTCAAATTCGAACCAAGATTCTAGCGCTAGCCTCGTTGAGCGGTTCATCGGAGGTCGTTCTGGAACAGGCCAGAAATATACTCCAAGATTCCGGCGGCAGCGTAAATGCGGCTTTGGATAATTTGCAAACGGTTGTTGATGCCATCCGCACAAGCCATCCTGCGCTTCGTATTCACATCGATTTGGCTGAGCTTCGTGGCTATAGCTACCATACCGGGATGCTTTTCACGCTCTACGACGGTAACGGGGCTGAGTTGACCCGCGGTGGACGTTACGATGCTATTGGTGAGGCATTCGGCAGGGCTCGGCCAGCCACCGGTTTCAGCGGTGATTTAGTAAAACTGGCGTTGGCTAGAAAAATAGGCGAGGATGTGTCCGCCCGTGCACACTCAGGTATCTGGGTAGATGAAGATGCTTCGCCCGCGCTTTGGCAGCAAATTTCGTCATTGCGAGCAAGTGGTGAGAGAGTGGTTGTCAATTTTGCGGGCGCAGATATGGATGCTGCCGCGAATCGCTGTGACCGCCAACTTGTGGAACAGGACGGTACCTGGGTCGTCGAACCCTTACTTTAAAAAAGACAGACTTAATCTGAGAATTAGAAATAATGGCTAATAGTGTGCTCGTGCTTGGCACCCAGTGGGGTGATGAGGGCAAAGGCAAGATTGTCGATGTGCTAACTGAACAGGCGTCACTCGTGGTGAGGTTTCAGGGTGGGCACAATGCCGGACATACGCTGGTTATTGGAAAGGAGAAAACAGTCCTCCATCTGGTTCCCAGTGGCGTGCTTCGTGAGAACGTCACGTGTGTCATCGGCAATGGCGTGGTTGTCTCTCCAGAAGCTCTATTCAAGGAGATTGACATGCTGACAGAACGTGGCGTTCCGGTCGAAGATCGACTGCGAATAAGCGCTGCGTGTCCTCTGATTCTGCCTTATCACATTGCTCTGGATCAGGCGCGTGAGAAAGCTGCAGGCAAGCAGGCTATTGGAACAACCGGCCGTGGAATTGGACCCGCTTACGAAGATAAGGTGGCCAGACGAGCGTTGCGGGTGCAAGACTTATTGTCGCTGGAACGATTTGATGAAAAAATCGATGTGGTCTGTGCTAACCACAATGCCACACTGGTGGCTCATGGGATGCCTGAAGTGGATGCGGAACTTATCAAGCGTGAAGCTCGGGAATATGCAAAACGACTCGCGCCGTTGGTTGCCGATATTCCAGGCCTCATTGATCAGCACAGAAAAGCGGGCAATCGAATTATGTTCGAGGGTGCGCAAGGCACACTGTTGGATGTCGATCATGGGACGTACCCGTTTGTCACCTCATCCAATACGGTGGCTGGTGCAGCATGTAGTGGCAGCGGTTGTGGTCCAAACACTATTGACTATGTGCTTGGCATCACAAAGGCTTATACCACCCGCGTCGGCGCGGGGCCTTTTCCTACAGAACTTTTCGATGAGAATGGCGATATTCTAGGTGAGCGTGGCAATGAATTCGGTGCAACCACAGGGCGTCAAAGACGATGTGGTTGGTATGACGCGGTAGCGGTCAAGCGAGCATCTTTGTTGAGTGGGGTCACGGGCATTTGTCTGACGAAACTTGATGTCATGGACACGCTTGAAACGATTCAGATTTGCGTGGCCTACGACCTGGACGGAGAGAGGGTGGAATATCCGCCGATTGGTGCGGACGACTTTGCGCGTTGCACGCCGATTTACGAATCAATTCCGGGTTGGATGTCCAACACCGCTGGTGTTACTGAATTGTCCGAGCTACCCGCAAAAGCTCAAAGCTATATTGCGCGCTTAGAGGAATTGACCGGGGTGCCTATACATCTGGTGTCTACGGGTCCTGAGCGAACTGAAAACGTTGTCATTAAGTGGCCTTTTGATTCTGAGGCCTAGCATTAACCATTGCGGTAACGACATTGCTCTGTAAATCTAGCAGGGCAGTGTCGATATTATGGTGTTTGAAATCGTTTGATTGCTCGTATGCGAGCTCACAACCTGAAGGTTGTGGTGCCGAGAAGAGGACTTGAACCTCCACATCCAAAGGATACATGCACCTGAAGCATGCGCGTCTACCAATTCCGCCACCTCGGCTCGAAGTGCGCCTCGGAGATATCCGAGAGCGCGAAATGTACCGAAGCTTGAAGGAATAGTCAAACGTCCGTTGGAACAATTCTATTATTTTGCGCCCTTAGTCAAACACAATGGCGTACTCTTCCGGCTATGTGACCTGGTAACGTTCTGACAATGAGTCAAAAGAAACGCAATAAGAAGACTAAAAGCAAGGATCCGCACCACTCGAGGGAGCAAGCCAAATACGGGCAACCTATCGCTAGTCGCGAATTCATCATCAGTGTTTTGAAGGCCGAAAAAGGGCCTATGGGTCTTGAAGCGCTGGGCGAGAAACTCGAACTTAACGCTGATGAGCAGCAGCTGGAAGCGCTTCGGCGTCGGGTTGGTGCAATGCTCCGAGATGGCCAGCTTGTACAGAATCGTAAACGCGGACTAGTGCCTGTCGATACAGAGGCCTTGGTTGCTGGCCGCATCAGTGCCCACCCTGATGGTTATGGGTTTGTTAGCACCGATGATGATGAGTCTGATATCTATCTTAGCGGCAAGCAGATGCGTCAGGTTTTGCATGGCGATCGTGTTGTATTGAGCATTATTGGTAAGGATCACAGAGGCCGTCGGGAAGGGCGCATTGTTGAGGTCGTAGAGAGGGCTAACCAATCTGTTTTAGGTCGGCTCTCTATTGACAGGGGCACAGTAGTTGTCCATCCGGACAATAAAAGAATTCATCAGAACATACTCATTGCGCCCGGTGAACTTGGGGAGGCTAAAGATGGCGACATGGTGGTGGTCGAAATCGTTGAGCAGCCTAGCCGTCGATACCAGCCAGTAGGTCGCGTTGCTGAGGTTCTTGGTCAGCACCTTGAGCCCGGCATGGAAATCGATGTTGCTCTTCACAGTCATGGTATTCCCGTGGAATGGCCCGAAGCTGTATTGGATCAGGCAGCGGCGTTTTCTCCCACCGTAGATGAATCGGCGGCAACTGGACGCAAGGATGTCAGGTCGCTGCCTCTCATCACTATCGATGGCAGTGACGCGAGAGACTTCGACGACGCCGTCTGGTGTGAGCGCGATGAAAAGGGTTGGCGTTTACTCGTCGCTATCGCTGATGTTGCTCACTATGTATCACCTGAATCACCTCTCGATGAAGAAGCGCAACAAAGAGGCACGTCTGTTTATTTCCCCGGACGCGTCGTACCGATGCTTCCTGAAGTGCTGTCCAATGGATTGTGTTCACTCAATCCGGATGTAGACCGCCTCTGCATGCTCTGTGAAATGAAACTGGACGACAAGGGCTCCGTGAAAAAGACGCGTTTTTACAATGGAATCATGCGATCTCATGCGCGCCTGACCTACGATCAAGTGTATGAAATGCTGACCGAGAAAAGTTCAGCATTGCGGGACCAGCATGCATCGTTACTGCCGATGATTAACGAGCTGTATGCGCTTTATAAGCAACTGGCCAAACGACGAAAAAAACGCGGTGCTATCGAATTCGAATCGAACGAAACGCACATCATTTTCGATGACAACAAAAAGATAAAAGAAATCATTCCTATTTACCGAAATGATGCTCACAAGCTCATTGAAGAGTGCATGATTTTGGCGAATATCCAAGCCGCTGCGTATTTGGAAGAGCGTGAGGTATCTGCTCTTTACCGCGTGCATGCAGGTCCAAAAACAGATCGACTGGAAGATCTTAAGGCGTTTCTTCAGTTAAGGGGATTAGCTCTGGGTGGTGGGGATAGCCCGACTGCTCTGGATTATGCTGCATTGGCAGACGCTATCAGTGAACGCTCCGACCGTGCTGTTATTCAAACTGTGATGCTCCGTTCTATGCAGCAGGCTGTTTATCAGCCGAAAAACGAAGGTCATTTCGGTTTGGCCCTAGAGCAGTATGCTCACTTCACGTCACCAATTAGACGCTACCCTGATTTGCTGGTGCATCGAGCTATCAAGTACGCACTAACAAAAGGGAAGCCTAAAAGCTATCAGTATTCCAATGAAGCCATGCTTGCATTTGGAGAAAGTTGCTCAATGACAGAGCGTCGCGCAGAAGATGCTTCTCGAGATGTTGTTGCTTGGTTGAAGTGTGAGTACATGCAAGACCAGGTAGGGAATGAATTTCCCGGTGTGGTGACAGCCGTTACCTCTTTTGGATTGTTCGTAGAACTGGATGGCATTCATGTCGAAGGGCTTGTACACATCACTAATCTGTCGAAAGACTATTATCGTTTTGATCAAGCGGCGCAAACCTTAACTGGTGAGCGGACGGGAATGCTGTTTGAGTTGGGCGATGTCATCACGGTGCAAGTTGCATCAGTCAATCTCGAGGATCGTAAAATCGATTTTGTTGCTGTTGAACAGAAAATTAAAACCAGAGCGTCCGCGAAGCGAAAAGTTAAAAACGATTCGGCTTCACATACGTTGCCATTGGTAGAAGAACAGTCCAAGCCGTCGGCTAAGAAAAAACCCGCAAAAGGCAGTGCAGAAAAACGTCGACAGGACAAACGACGTAAAAAGCAGGAACGGCGTGACGAGAAAAGACGCGCTATGAAAGAAGCAAAGCGTTTGGAATCCATTCGCGCAGAATCGTCGACTGGCTCTGGCGGTGAATCGTCGGGTGCAAGTTCTGAGAGTGTCGTTTCGAAAGGCAAGTCTGCAGGTGCTAAGAGCCATAAAAAGCTCGGTAAAAAGTCCAGCAAAAAGAGCGCAAAGAAAACCAGTTCGAGAAGTCAGCAAAAGAGCACAGAAAAAATTGGGCAGGGTTCATCGAAAAAGGTATCGAAGAAAACAAGCCAGGCTGCATCGAAAAAATCGACTAAGAAAGTAGCGCATGTAGGCGCCAAGAAAACTGCTAAGAAAGTGAGCCAGCGTGTGGTCAAAAAGCCGACCGGCAAGCTTGATTCTGCTGTAAAGAAAAAAGTCGCAAAGAAGGGCGCGCACAGTCAGAACAAAAAGGTCGCTAAGAAGTCGACAGTAATCAAAAAGAAGATCACCAAAAAAGCCGCGACAGGTGTTGCCAAAAAGCCGCTAAACAAAAAGAGCCGTAGTAGCAACAAGAAGGTTGCTAAAAAAAGTAGCCAGAAAGTGGCTAAAAGAACCACCAAGAAAACGGGCGCTAGTACCCGCAAAAAAGTCGCTAAAAAAGTGAGTAAAAAAGCGGCTGTAGTGTCTAGAAAAAAAGTGTCGAAGACAGCGAGTAAAAAAACTGCCAATAAGCGCGTGAAGAAAAAGGCGCGCTCTCGTGGATAATCTTATTCTTGAAAGCCTGTTGCTAGACTTGCCGACTTACCTCGTAACTTTCTTCAGTAAAGGCAGCTGATGAGTCATCAATACGTCGGGGGTTTGCACGCAGTAAAAGCAGCACTGAAATCATCTGCTAGTGAAATTGATCATCTGTTGGTGCAAAAAGGCAGGCGGGATACGCGGCTGAAAGATCTACGAGATCTGGCGCGCAAGCAAGCTATAGATACACGTGAAGTCAATCGGTCAGAGTTGAATGATCTTGTCACGGATGTGCAGCATCAGGGGGTGGTGGCCGTGCTGCGCTCATCATCGGTGGGTGTTAGGCAGAATTTCTCAGAATTTATTGCGCAGCGAAAATCCGAACAGCCGGAAAAAGCGCTTTTCATACTCATACTCGATGAGGTGCAAGATCCTCATAACCTGGGTGCGTGTCTGCGCAGTGCTGATGCCGCCGGCGTAGATGCTGTTGTCATACCGTCAGATAATAGTGTTGGTCTAACGTCGGTTGTGCGCAAAGTAGCCTCGGGGGCCGCGGAATCGATGCCGCTTTTTCAGGTCACCAACCTTCAGCGTACAATCGGCGAGCTTCAGGATCAGGGGGTTTGGATCTTCGGTGCGGCAGGTGAGTCTGATCGCAGTCTCTACCAGATTGACCTTAAGGGGCCAGTGGCCATCGTTATGGGGGCTGAAGGACGTGGTTTGCGGCGGTTGACCCGGGAGCGATGTGATGAACTCTACAAATTACCGATGCAAGGAGCTGTATCCAGCCTCAACGTCTCTGTGGCAACCGGAATTAGTCTCTACGAGGTAGTCCGGCAGCGGAGTTCGTAGGCGGGATATTGTTCTTAGCTAAACTTTCCGGTACAATTGGAGGGCTTTGTCAATCGGCAAGCATAACTTCCTCGTCCAGGCTACGCAAAGCCGGGCGTTTACCCACAGGGAGCAGTAATGCGTCACTATGAAATAGTGTTTCTGGTCCACCCTGACCAGAGCGAGCAGGTGCCTGCAATGATTGAACGCTATCGCGGAATCATTGAAGGTCATGAAGGTGTTGTACACCGTCAGGAAGATTGGGGCCGCAGACAGTTGGCTTACCCGATCAACAAAATCTACAAAGCACACTACACACTCCTTAATATTGAGTGTGGCCAGCAAGCGTTAGATGAACTGACAAGCGCGTTCAAATTCAACGATGCCGTTATCCGTCACATGGTTCTTCAGCAAGATGGACCCGTTACTGAGCCGTCCATGCTTATCAAGAAGGACGAGTCACGTGGTGATGAAGAACGCCGTCCACGTCCAGCTGATGACGAAGATGCCGACGGTGACGTCGCAGATTCAGATGCTGACGACGCCGCTAACTAGATCCTGCCAGGAGAAATTACATGTCACGTTATTTTCGACGAAGAAAGTATTGCCGATTCACTGCTGAAGGCATTACAGATATTGATTACAAAGATCTCGAACTCCTGAAAGGGTTCGTGACTGAGACAGGCAAAATCGTACCTAGCCGAATCACTGGCACTAAAGCGCGATACCAGCGTCAATTGGCCACGGCTATCAAGCGTGCTCGTTACGTTGCTTTGCTGCCATACACTGACCAGCACTAAACAGAACGTAGTGGATTGTTGGCAACGTCCTGGTTAATCAGAGTCGTTGCCTGAATCTTAAGAGAGAAGTCTAATGTCGATCATTCGTTTTGCAGAAACACAGGCGCAATGATCTTCCTGGCTAAAATTGCTGATAGAGGGCCGCTGGTAGCGGCAATTCTGGCAGCAGTACTGTTACTTTCAGCGCTGTTTGGTCCGTTTGTGCTTTTATTGGCTTCGGGTGGTTTGTTGTTTTTCCCCGCAGTTATGCTGTCAGTTTTTCTCTCGGTCTGTAGTGCAGCCGTTGTCTCATTTGTGGCGCTACGACATGGCGTTGGTTCGGCGGTCAATGTGGTCGCGGGATGTGGACTTCTGCTAGTTGTTGCATCGATGGTTTTGTCTGAGTCTTCAGGGCATGTGTCGATAATTGCTGCAACGATTTGGTTGCCGGCGATATTGGCAGCCGTCGTATTAGCAAAAACGGTTCGGTTGGAATATGCGGTTCTTACAATAGTTTTATGCGGTGTTGTTTTTGTCGTTGGGCTTACTCTGATATTGGGTGATCCAGTCGAATTTTGGCGATCTATGGTGTTTCCACCCGTCGAACCGGGTGTAGGCGGCGATGAAGTAACGAGATCGACA
The DNA here is from genome assembly GCA_964498925.1 of uncultured Granulosicoccaceae bacterium. Lineage (GTDB taxonomy): Bacteria > Pseudomonadota > Gammaproteobacteria > Granulosicoccales > Granulosicoccaceae > Granulosicoccus. Next base: position 2,272 of record CAZCKD010000067.1, on the reverse strand, counting down.
GGGTTAGAAAATTTAGATGAAGGAGGCGAACTTATTATTGAGGGCGTCCTTCATTCAATGACAGGAGCAGTTGGTTTACTGGTAATGGGTGTGTCTTTAGGTTCTCTGTTTCTTGCCAGATCCTGGCAAGCCGGGCTTTTTAATCCCGGAGGGTTCCAAAAAGAATTTCACGCCTTGTCGTTCGGCAAAAATGTAGCGCTAGTGTGTATAGCTACGATCGTACTGTCGCTTGCTCAAGGCGGTCAGTTGGCGATTGCTTTGTTCTACGCCAGTATGTTTGCTTTTTTTATTCAGGGGTTGGCAGTGATACACGCGCTGGTTAAACAGCGAGGTATGCACCGACTTTGGTTAAACGGGATCTACATGCTTTTGTTGATTCCGTACACGATTTTTTTATTGGCAGCGCTAGGCTTGGCGGATACTGTGTTCCGCCTCCGGCAAGCCTAAGAATTTGATGGGAGATATACAATGCAAGTCATTCTGCTCGAAAAAATAGATAAGGTTGGTCTGCTAGGCGATCTAGTAGATGTAAAGGCTGGTTTTGCTCGAAACTACCTGTTGCCACAAGGCAAGGCGCAGCAAGCGACTAAAGAAAACCTTGAGCGCTTTAACGAGATGCGTGCTCAGTTCGAAAAAGAGCAAGCTGAAGCTTTGGCAAAGGCGACGACTCGAAAGGATAGCCTCAACGGCATGACCGTTAGCATCACATCCAGAGCGGGAACTGAAGGTAAATTATTCGGATCCATCGGAACTGAAGAAATCCGCGCAGCTTTCGAAGCCGCTGGACAACCGGTTGAAAAGAAGGAAATCCGTATGCCTGATGGTCCTCTTCGTACTGTCGGTGAATTTCCAGTTACGCTGCATCTACACGCCGATGTAGACGCTGAAATTATCGTCAATGTTGTAGGCGAAGAAGTATAAAAATGTCGTGAACCCTGCTGCTTAGGTAGCAGGGTTTATGTTTAAGCAGCTCCGGAATTTCAAGCGACCGTGCCCGGTGTGGTCTTGAGTTCGCCGTACGGTCCGTCTGTGACTTCTTTAGGTATGACTCGGCTGGTTATCAAAAGAAGAGTTCACCCCTATCGGATAGGGTGTTGCCGGAAATAATGTGCATTGTGAGTAGCCAATGTACCTAGGCTAATCATCGGGTGCGGTCAGATAGCACTATCGTGATCGCCTGCTTATGGTTTAATATTCCCCTCCCAATTACGCCGAGTTGAACACGCGATGGTTCATACGCCAGAAGATTTTGGTATACCCACGGCGATGGAGCAGGATGAATACGGTGTTCCTATTGACGCTTCGCCTGAAGATTTCGGCGTAGACGCAGCAAATTTCGGCGCGCCTCCGGCATCCAACGCTCGAGGTAGAGATCGCCAATCAAACTCTTCTGATGCTTCAGGTTTTGGCGGAATGCAGTCGACCAAGAAGCTTATGGATCAGCTCTCGAAGCGTTCGGTGCATGCTCCTCCGCAGTCTGTTGAGGCTGAGCAATCGGTTCTAGGTTGTTTAATGTTGGAGGCCAACGAAGCCTTCGACAAAGTATCCGAAACCGTCACTGAAACCGATTTTTACCAGCACAATCATAAGTTGATTTACCGGGCCATTTCGGCGCTGGCGATTGATGGAAATCACCCGGATGTGGTCACTGTCACCGGGTGGTTACAAACGCACGGGTGTTTGGATGATGCAGGCGGGCTAAATTATGTCGGCGCATTGGTAGAAGTGACGCCAAGCGCAGGTAATATCAAGGCATATGCGGAGATAGTCAGAGAACGCTCTGTGCTTCGTCAGCTAATCGCTGTTGCTAATGAAATAGCCGATAGCGCCTATGACGCTGATGGTCGAACCTCTAAAGATCTTCTGGATGAAGCGGAAACCAAGGTCTTCGCTATAGCGGATCAGACGGTTAAGAATGCCGGCGGGTTTAAAGATATACGTAGTGTTCTCGCAGGTGCGATCGAACGAATTAATTATCTGTTTGAATCGGATGCTGCGATAACCGGACTATCCACGGGATTCACCGAGTTGGATGAAAAGACCAGTGGATTACAAAGCTCTGATTTGATCATCGTGGCTGGACGCCCTTCAATGGGCAAAACCACCTTTGCCATGAACATTGCGGAAAACGCCGCCATGGAAGCGGATGCACCCGTGGCAATATTCAGTATGGAAATGCCTGCCGATCAAATTGGCATGAGAATGATCTCGTCGCTGGGTCGTGTGGAGTTACAAAAGCTTCGAACTGGAAGACTGGCTGAGCAGGATTGGC
>CAZCKD010000066.1:0-16909 GCA_964498925.1 uncultured Granulosicoccaceae bacterium | reverse complement strand
ACTAACAGCCATTCACACCCGCGCCCGTCAGATGACGATTTAAGTCTTGCGCGTCAACTTTGCCAGCGCTTTGGCTTCATCAAAGGCAGCTCGCTTCTCTCGTATTTCGTCTTCTGAAAGTTTGTCGGGATTAGAGTAGTCGTATTTCCAATTACTTGGATCCGGCCATCGGTAATCGGACTGAACCGTCGTGCGAGCCGTCTTCGCGGTATCGACTAGCGCGAGAGCAGCGGCAATAATGCCATTCTGGCTTTCAATGTCCCCAGGAATTCCTGCAGAATTGCCCAACGGAAAATCGTTAAAGAGTAAACGCGGAACACCCACATGCTCGACGATATCCTTTGCACATCCCAGCACAACGCTGGCAATTCCCGCCTCTTCCAGCGTTCTAGCGGCCAGTGAGACAGATTGATGGCATATAGGGCAATTGGGTGCCAAGACGGCGATGTCTACGCCATCGGTTTGCAACATTTCGAGCAGATCCTGACAATCCACTTCGATAGTTCGGGCTTGAGATCGATTTGTCGGTAAGCCGTATACGGACGTTGCGCTACTTCCTATCAACCCTTGATTCTCTGCATTGTGCAGGGCCGCTATCGGTAAGTAGCTGCCAGGGTCCTCCGCCGTTGTGTGGTCCCGATCAATAGCTATGTGCGATATGCGTAAATCAGGCATTGGCGTTACAGGGAGTCTGTAAACCGAAAAGAACTTAGCTGCCGAATTGTAAGGTGCGCCAGGATCTTGATCCCCGTGCTCAGCACTGTATGGTGCCGCTGTAGTCACGATACCCACCGTGCATTCTGAGACAGGTTTACTGAGTGTTGTGAAAGGCACTTCGTCAAAATGGGCCCATTGATAGGGTTCGCCATATCCAAGCGCCTGATAGTAACGTCGCGTGCGCTTGATATATTCTAGAGGCTTCGAGTCCATGGTCATAAATTACTCTAAAATTTCTGGGCTGATTCTCGCGACCAGATTTTTGGATACAAGCTGGTGCCGGGTCGGTCTCCCGGTTTAAGTCCATGCTCAGTCATGACGGCACTATGATCCGGGTCCATTCCACATTCTCTAAATTTTATACGTGCGTCGTCGCCTAACCACTTACTGGTAAAAACCTTGAGATCGGTATCTTTGTCTAATCTCCCTGAACCACCATGTAAAATTCTGCTATTGAATGCGACGCAATCTCCCGGTTGCATATCCCAACTGACAACACCGTATTTTTCAGGATCGGCATCGATGTCAGGAATAGACTCCTCAGCAATACCTGAGAAATTGACCTGATCGACATCTGTTTTTGCATCCGGATTGAGATCACCAAAATTATATTGATCGAATACCTGGTTATTCAAATGGGAACCAGGAACATAAGCCAACGAGTTTTTCTTTTTCACAGGCACAAGTGGCATCCAGATGGTGCAGGTGTCATAACCCTCTATTGACCAGTAGGGCTCATCCTGATGCCAAGGAGTAGCGAATTGAGTTCCGGGAGACCGAACAAACACCGCGTCAAAGAAAAAATTAATTTCCTGGGCCTTAAGTAATTTCCCGGCTAATTCTGCCGCAGGTGAGTTGAACACAAAATCTTGATATTCCTTTATGCCCTGCCACGCCTGACTATCCCAAAACATCGTTCGCCCCTCGCTATCGCGATCCCATGTTCGCGCACGATGAGTGGGGTTTTCACAGTTTCTGTCCAAGCCTTTTTGCAGAGTCGCAATCCACTCAGAGTTAAAGATGCCTTCCAAGAAAACAACACCATCACGATGGTAAGTGTCGACCTCTTCGGAGGTTATTTCGCGGGGGAGTTCTTTGTTCATATTGATATTCTGCACACAGGATCGTCGTAAATTGCCATGACCTAAAATGTTAAGTGTCAACTTTTCTCAACTTAGGGCGTGAATTCCTGAAAAAGCGTCTGCTAGCAGATTACCGCACGTGCTTAAAATTCTCCAATCGTGGAGGACTGGGTGGCACGTCTAAGGCAGTCGACGTCGTAAATGAACTTCCGGAAATCGATATGCCCACTTAACCCAGTAGAATAACGCGTGATTATAGATTCTCATCAGCATTTCTGGTCGATTGCACGAGGCGACTACGGGTGGCTTACGCCCAATCTCTGCACTTTATATCGTGATTTTGGCCCGCCGGATATCGAACCTCTGCTTCACGCTCAAGGGATCGATGGAACCGTATTGGTACAGGCCGCCCCCACAGAAGCCGAAACCCGCCACCTATTAAAGCTTGCTGAAAGCGCTGAATTCGTCCGAGGTGTCGTCGGCTGGGTTGATTTCGAGGGGGAACAAGCACAGCAGAGAATTATTGATCTCTCTGAACATCCCAAAATGGTGGGGCTACGGCCAATGATTCAGGATATTAAAGATGATAGGTGGATGCTAAAAGAGACGTTAAAACCCGCTTTTCGCACGCTTATTGAACAGGATTTAGTGTTTGACGCCCTCACCCTGCCAAAACATTTACCCTATTTGCGCCAATTAATTGCTGAATTTCCTTCTATGTCGGTGGTAATCGACCATGGATCCAAGCCAGATATCGCCTCTCGCGAACTCAAACCCTGGTCTTCCAATATGCGTTTAATTGCGAGAGAATCTAGGTCTTACGTAAAGCTCTCTGGTTTGGTCACCGAGGCCTCAGAAAACTGGACGATTGAAGACCTAAAACCCTATGTTCATCATTTGCTGGAATGCTTCGGCCCTGAGCGAATCATCTGGGGAAGTGATTGGCCTGTGTGCACCCTAGCAAGTTCATACGAACGGTGGTTTGACGTAACGACAGACTTACTCATCGACCTCACCTCAACGGAACGCGCTTCCGTGATGGGAGGAAACGCAATAAATATATATAAACTTGATACAACAACATCATGAATCGTCTAAAGGATAAAACGGCACTAATCACTGCTGCAGGACAAGGTATTGGCCATGCTACAGCGCTGGCCTTTGCTGCTGAAGGAGCGCGTGTCATCGCAACCGACATCAACGCGGAAACGCTTTCCACTTTCGACAGCATTTCCAATATCGAAACACATCTGCTTGACGTTACCGACAAAGCCGCAGTCTCAACCTTCATGGAAAAGATGGGCTCTGTAGATGTGTTGTTTAACTGTGCCGGATTTGTAGCCAATGGCAGCATACTGGATGGCACAGAGGAAGACTGGAACTTCAGTTTCGACTTAAACGTGCACGCCATGTACCGATTAAGTAGACATGTCATTCCCGGCATGATTGAACAAGGCGGTGGTTCGATCATTAATATGTCATCGGTGGCCTCGTCCATTAAGGGTGTTGTTAATCGCTGCGCATACAGCACTTCGAAAGCCGCTGTCATTGGTTTAACAAAATCCATTGCGGCCGACTATGTCACTAACGGAATTCGCTGCAATGCTATCTGCCCTGGAACCGTCGATAGCCCCAGCATGCATCAGCGATTAAGAGATACGGGGGATTACGAGAAAGCTCTAAGTAATTTCGTTGCGCGTCAACCAATGGGACGTATCGGAACCGCTGAAGAAATAGCAGCCATGGCGCTATATCTCGCTAGCGACGATAGCCTCTTCACAACAGGACAAGCACTTGCCGTAGACGGCGGTTGGTCCATCTAATTTATTCATCGAGACAACACTATGAAATTATTACGCCATGGCGCACCAGGCGCAGAAAAGCCAGGTCTAATGGACAGTTCGGGTACCATCCGGGATTTATCAGGACAAGTATCGGACATCGATGGCTCTATTTTGTCGGATGATAGTTTGGCAAAAATCGCGTCTATCGACCCGAGCAGTTTGCCGGCAGTCGATGCGAACACAAGAATGGGCCCGTGTGTCGGCTCAGTCGGTAAATTTGTTTGTATAGGTTTGAATTACGCTGACCACGCCGCTGAATCCGGTGTCAGTCTGCCGGAAGAGCCGGTTGTATTCTTTAAGGCGACATCTGCCATCATGGGCCCCAACGATAATGTTGAAATTCCACGTGGCTCAGTTAAAACCGACTGGGAAGTAGAATTGGGCGTTGTCATCGGTAAGCACACGAAATATGTCTCTGAAGAGCAGGCTCTCGATCACGTAGCCGGATACTGCGTGGTGAATGACCTTTCTGAAAGAGACTTTCAATTGCACCGTTCCGGCCAATGGGTAAAAGGTAAGTCAGCTGATACATTCGGCCCCATCGGTCCATGGTTGGTAACCCGAGACGAGGTTACAAACCCTCAGTCGCTTGATATGTACTTGGAAGTCAACGGTCATCGATACCAAAACGGATCGACTTCAACGATGCATTTTAGCGTTGCAACTGTCATTTCTCACCTGTCCCAGTTTATGAGCCTACAGCCTGGTGATGTTATCTCGACAGGTACTCCTCCCGGTGTTGGACTAGGACAGTCACCTGAAAAGTATTTAAAGTCCGGTGACGTGATCGATCTGGGTATCGAAGGGCTCGGCACCCAAAAACAACTTGTTGTCGATAGTGAGTGATTCTAAGCAGCTGTAAATAAAAAGTGACAGCCGCCTTGGGGCGTTTCAGGCCCAGGGGGTGAGTCTCTCTTTCAGCCGGTTGGGTGACTTAATCTCTAGCTGTGTCTAAGGGAGTAATCGCGGATCAATAATGATCCGCGTTTTTATGTGGCGCCCGCGCTACTTGTCGAAATTGCGGAAAACCGTATGCGTAGAATGTTTATTTACGCTCTTTGACAACCACGGCAGGATTGCCTGCCACAACAACGCGATCTGCAATCGGGTTAACCACAACAGCGCCTGCTGCGACAACACACTGACTTCCAACGTCGGCCATAATGATGGCTCCATTGCCTATCCAGGTGTCTTCCCCAATAGACACTTTAGTAAACGTACCGCCTTGATCTCGAATAGGTGTATCCAAGTCGTCGATGGAATGCTGTTGTTTGCCACTTAAGATATGCACGCCACTACCCAACAGACAATTCTTACCAATGCGGCTACTACCGATATTGCACTGAGGGCCGATATACGTACCTGACAATATCTCTGTATCAACCTGAGAAAACAGTGCGCCAAAAGATACAACAACCTCCGGCTCGCAGTTCGTCATAGTTAAGTGCAAAAAACTATTCCGCAGATAGCTTCCCGACTTGCCCGGAAACAAACTTAAAAACTGACAGAAACTAGAAAATACGGCGTTTTTCTCACAGCATAGAATCAGCAGACGATAGAGAAGGTACAGAGGCGATACCAGTATCGTGCTGATGAAAAATACACATTTTTTAAGTGCCGACATCTGCATCAGCCAGCCCTACTATTGACAGTATTTTCGAAAAGGCCAAACAAACGCTCGTTGCTAGCTTTCCACGTAAAGTCCTCATGAACAAGCGCAAGCGCACTGTTAGCAATATTGTTATAACGATCGGCGTTTTCAAAAAGCTCACTTATCTTGTCAACAAATTGCTGTGATGTTTCTGCGAGTAAATAGTGTTCGCCATCCACACAGTTTATGCCTTCTGCCCCAACAGCTGTCGTAACGACTGGCAAACTGCAAGCGAACGATTGTAGAATCTTATTTTGAACCCCTCTGGCTATCTGAAACGGGGCCACAAACACATGGGCCTGGTGATAACACGCCAACATGTCGTCAACATACCCGGTCACGGTGATGCGATTATCGTTTGCCATGTCCTGAATTTCCAGTACGGGATTCATGCCGGCTATCACTAACCGCGCATCGGGATGTCGCTTAGTAAGATCAGCCCATACATTGTCCACGAACCACGTCATCGCATTTACATTGGGTAAATAATCCATAACACCAGAAAACAATAACGTTTTTCCATTGTCCGATCTAGGGGCTTCAGGCGGCCTAAATGCTGTCAGATCAACACCGTTGCCAATCACTTTTATATTCGGCGACGGTTTTTGTAATTGGCTTGCGAATAGTTCTGTCTCGTTGCTCGAAATGAAAATACATTCGTCAAACCGTTGTTGAATTCTAGACTCGTACCGGGCGAGTCTCTTTTCTTCATAGTGATAGACAAGTGATAGTGGAAAACGACTTACCCGTCGATATTGTCGCCATTTGTCCGAATCAAGATCCATGAAGTCCATCAAGTCACGACGTTGACTACTCGGTTGAGAAATGGCGGCATTTCCCTTGAACACATATTCAGCCATGGCAGAGCTCGTACAAAAGAGAGCATCAACCTGCTGATTAGCGAAAAACTCATTAATACGGGTTTGGAGCTTGCGATTGTAGAAATTGGATACGGTGAAGGCTTGAGCGCTAAACAAACCTAAAAGCATGGAGAGCTTACGAATACCTGCTCTCACCGTGATGACCTTAAAACCCGATTGTTCTTCGTACTCTTTGGCCAGGGCTAGTTCTTCATCATTATCGACTGTGCAGAACAGTGTGACATCACATCCTTTTACCCGCAGGTGTTCCAATTGATTATACGTCCGTATTTTTTCCCCCTTATTAGGAGGAAACGGAAGCCTATGGCTTAAAACCACAATATTCACTAGCGTATATCCATAACCGTTAGTTTAGAGAGTGCAAATAGATGCTGCTGCATCACAGAGCTATTAGGCTGATAAAAAAGGAGAATCGTGATTTTACCAGCTCAATTAGGCCTCAATCGCCAAGCTTGTCACAGTTAAAACCCGGAAATTGTTAACTCTAAGACACAGGAAATAATGGATAAACGGACATGGGTGTGCAGGTGGGAAATTTGTCTGACAGTCGAGTCTATCGTTTACCACGCCGTTGATATAATGAGCAGTTCGTCGTCGACACGCATAAACATGACATGGAATTGACTCTTTAACTAATGTACGTGCCTATCAAAAAACGGCTGTTAAAAGACCCAATAGCTTTGACTGATGACATTCTCAGTCAAATCGATGATGAGGCATCCCGTGCGAGCGTTTCAAACTGGCTGAAAGAGGCACAGGAGAGCGTCCTGCTTCAATCTTCCATTATCACCGAGCGGAAGGGTCTATCTCGCCAAATAGGGCAAGCTAAGAAAGCTAATCAGGATTGTTCGGATCTCATTTCTCAGGTCTCGGATATGAGCGATCGCTTAACCGAGCTATCCGACACCATTGATCAAAACGTCTCTCTTATTGAAGCTGAGCTAACCAAAGAGATCAAAGGTACCCATCAAGATGCCTCTGACCATTTGCCCTGGCACATGCGGGAAATCCTGCCAAACGAAGACCATGCTAATCTTAAGCTGAGCCTATCTACGAGTCATTCGGAAGACGTTGACTGGCAGCAGTGGCAATCCTTTGTTGACGCGACCCAACATTCCACGATTTATCACGACGCTCGCTGGAAATCGCTTATTCAAAAAAACTTTAAACACACCCTCTACAACATCGTATGTACCGATGAACAAAATACGATTGTTGGTATATTACCGTTAGTGCATTTGAAGAGCCGACAGTTTGGATCTTTTACAACCTCTATGCCCTACTTCAATTATGGCGGCCCCCTAACGAATTCAGCAACGGTCGAACAAGCGCTGATGAATCATGCAGCCGAACTGTCAGCAGAACTAGATTGCTCTCATATGGAAATAAGAGAGACTAAATCTCGTCCGGAATGGATTTCAACACAACGAAAAGTAAGCATGGTCTTGCCTCTACCCGAGAACGGTGAAAATCTCGATGCCAACCTTGGTACAAAGTTGCGCGCGCAAGTTAACAAAGCTCGTAAGCACGGCATTACCGTTAGCTTCGGCGGACTTGATCACCTGGACCAGTTTTACCGAGTTTTCAGTCAGAATATGCGAGATTTGGGCACACCGGTATATAGCAAGAATCTGTTCAGAGATATTCTTACCACCTTCCCTAAGGAAGCGTGCATTGCTGTCGCAAGCTTAAATGACTCTCCATTAGCGGTAGGCTTTCTTCTAGGACATAAGGACAAATTAGAAATACCTTGGGCCTCCTCTATACGGGGGAAAAACCACTTAGGCGCCAATATGTTGATGTACAGAGGGATTTTGGGAAAGGCCATCAACGATGGCTATGCGTATTTTGATTTTGGTCGATCAACCCGCGACGCTTCTACTCATCGATTTAAGAAACAATGGGGCGCAATCGAGCACGATTTACATTGGCACTACTGGATGAGCGAGGGAGATAGCGTTCCTGAACTCAATCCGGACAATCCCAAATTTAAAATCGCTATAAAGGTATGGCAAATGTTGCCAGTGGCTGTGACAAAGGTAATAGGCCCACCCATCGCTCGCAACCTACCCTAGCATTTTAGCAATCTAGCTACTTAGCAACTCAGCGTACAAATCCTGATATTCAATCGCCATACGCTTGGCAGAAAAGTTCTCGTGGATATGATGAGCGGCGTTCTCAGAGATCTGATCAGCGAGATCAGAATCCCACAACAAGTTATTCCAACACTGGGTTAAGCTCTCTTTGTCCCCCAGCGGCGCTAACAATCCCGTTTTACCGTGCTCAATAAGTTGATCTACACCTGCGATATCGTATGCAGCAACTGGCACGCCCATAGCCATAGACTCCATGAGGCATCGAGGTATACCTTCTAGGGTGGAAGTCATGACAAAAAGATCAAACGTTCGTAAATACTCTAAAGGCTGGTTTTGAAACCCCACAAAATTAATTCTATCGGAGGCCGGTAAGTTTGCAGCATGATTTTCACATTCCTCCCTGGCATCTCCATCCCCAAGCAAGACCAGATTAACTTCCGGTTTACCAACTGCAACGGCGTTAAAAACATCTAATAGATCAATGACGTTTTTACGGCCAATAAGCTGCCCTATAAATCCAATGGTTCGATTGTTGTTGTTCTTATCCCCAGACTTCCGAATCTGTGAGGGTAAGCGGAACTCTATTGGAGTGAGATCGACCCCATTTCTGATATAAACAATTTTATCTTCAGGTACACCGTACCCACGTACATCATTACAAAGCTCGACTGACAGTGGAACTACCTTGTCAAAATACCTAAAAGTTCTACAGCCGAGTTTTATAAACTGATGCAACTTCCAATCATCGGTTTTCTCAAAACCATGGGGCGTGGTAATGCTTTTTATCTTGGCAATTTTCGCCGCCAGAATACCAATAATGTCTGATTTGTACCCATGTGAGTGAAGGATATCGATATTACGATCTCGAATGAGCTTTACCAGGGCTTTAACAACACGTAGGTCAAAACGGCCTGACATGGGTAATTCATGGGCCGGTAGATCCAACTCACGAAATGCCTTCGTTAACTGCAGATCTTGATTTTCAGGTTCACTGGTTACCACCAACTCAGAGTGAATAAGGTCTCTATCGGTGTTATTAGCCAGCGCTAATACCCATTTCTCTGCACCGTAGAAACCCGTTGAGCAGATAAAATGTAAAATCCTCGGCGTATTGTTCTTCATAACGTAGACCGTAAAATTCGATTACAGACCACAAAAGTCAATGTCATCATAATCGTACCTTTACCCACTGAATTTCTCGGGTCAAACTGAATTTTCGAATCGCCGCAAACAGTTTTCGACTTGTACTGCCTATTAGACCCGTCAATGTATAAAAGCACGCCTTTGAAGGTAGTTCCTTGTCAGATAGCGTCGACAACTCAGGATAAGGGCCTACCTCAATATCCATTAACCCGGATGGACCATGATTTTGCAGCATAATGATCTGCATTCTAGAAAAATGTAGGGTGTCAGACTGGCCTAGTCCCTGTATCACGTAGTCTCGAAAGTAGCGTGCCTTAGTTAATATGGATTCTCTATCATCTAAGGCATAACGATAGGCTGCGTAGAGTACATTGGCTTTTCGAATATCCTGCGTTATCCATGTGTCGTTCGGAAAAAGAAGACGCTCTGGCTGACTTAAATATGGCGCTTCGTTCTCCACCATCCATCTAACGTAATGCAGCAACGCATTTCGCGCGTAGATAAACGCATCATCTAATTCATTCAGCTCTCTTTTTATATCTAAATACAGAATGATTTCCTGTAAGAAGATGCAATAGAACCAGGTATATTCCGGATCATCTAGATCGCGTGCCGAAAAGTCATCGACATCAGAAAAGGTAGATACCATTATCGATTCAACTTGCGCTAGATACTGCTTGTCTCTTGTTATTTCAAAGCTATCTAGTAGCGCTCGAATATAGTTGCCCGTTCCACGGTCTAAGCGGTAATCGTAACGGAGTACTTTCTGACCTTTGATGAGCGATAAAAACTTGCGACGCTCCCCGGTTGCTAGATTTTTTAGCGTGTCCAGCACACCGCCATTACCCTCATAGTAAAAACGGACCCATTTGGTTAGGTTTAGCACAGCATTGCGCGCATCCGCGTTACCCGTCATCTGGTAATAAAGTACTAGACCGCTGGTATAGCAGTGCTCCCCCCCGGGGCCTCCACCCTTGTCTCCATCCCAATCAATATAATGATCACGGGAATACGAACGATGCGAGCACGTAGACGCCTTTTTATAGTGATCTGTATGCCAGAACAAACCGTGGTTGTATTCAACCCTGTCTTCATCAGTACGATAGATATCAATGTCCAGTACATGTTTAGCCAAGTCGTCCATCAACTCGTACCAGCGATCGTCTCCTGTGAGTAAAAACTGGCGTGCAAACCCATAAATGGGATCGTATTGGTTGTTATAGTGCGAAATGAAAAGATCATCAGACTCATGATAGAGCGTTTCATGATCGGCAAATATATCTCCAAAGTTTCGCCAACCGTATTCATCGATGACCTCGCGCTTAGCCAGAAAACCATTGCATGGACTTAACGATTCAGAAATCAGTGCATTGTATGCATCACCGCCTTCATTCTCAGCATAACGCAGCGCTTGGGAATTCATAGCTGAGGCGGTAGGGACGGTAAAAACGTCTGGACAATCCACCCAATCCAGGGAATCTTTTTGTTCGGAGAACGAAAATACTATCTCGTGAGTTTTTCGCTCGCCGCCCTGTAATTCGTAAGTGCTGCCATGCTCTATAGGGAATATTCCAATGCAGAGTTCTTTATCGTTAAACGAAAGGCTCTTAGGAAAATTCTGCCAAAACTTCGACAGCGTAAAACCCCAGTGTGTTCTCTGTTCGGTTTCAACCCACACAACAGGCGTTGCCCGGTCGCCTTTTACAGTATTGGAATTGGTACTCTGTATCTGATATCCCTTTGATGTGCTTTGAAGCTGTCCATCAGCATCAACGTGATTAACGCTGTCCCAATTAGCACCGCCACTGGATGCCTGAAACAGATTGCATTCATCGTTAAGGACGCTAATCCAATCTAATTTTTCTTCTGCCCTATACGATACGGCGTCAGTGCTTAATTTTTTATAGCGTAGAGAAAGCTCTGAAATGTGTATCGAACCCTCATCTCCTAGATCCCATAGATACTCTGAATGCCGGGCTCGATGCGGATTGTGTATCTGTACCCGTAGCTTTAACCAGTCGCCACTCAAAATTTCAAATTGCAGAGAAACATCAATGCGCTTAGCGTCCGCAGTCTGAATGTGTCCTAGTACAGTTATCAGTGCTGAGACATCATCATGTGACGTGACGTTGATCGATGTCTTAGAGAATTCCAGCGCTTTTTGTTCACTATCGTTACTGACTAATTGAAAGTTGCAACCGTTCCAGATTTTTCGCCCTGCACTCACGATATCCGGAAATACAACCGAACTTTCCACTTCGAAGCGATACGATAATTCGCCGTCTTGGATCGTGATGGCATCAGTTGACTGGGAAACGGTCACCGAAGGAATAGCATCTAGGTTTGCTGACGGTTTTGCGACGGAAGGGCTCAGCAATTGCCAATCACCGGAACCTTGTACTTCTGCTGATACAACGGTTCTCAGCACCGCCCATTTGACGCTTCCATCAGCCCAATGACTGGTCGCTTTAAGTGAGCTTGTTACAGGCTCTCCATTCGGGGACGCTAACCACCAGCCTTCTAGGCTTTCACACCCAGACGGTTCAAAAGGCACAGCAACGCTCAGGGGTTGCTTATGACTAAGCGTTTGCCTGGCTCCTGCCTGGATTATGGGTATCGCAGTAATGGTAAGGGGTCTCAATTTTCGGACTAAGAACATCGAACGTGCAGAGGATAAACTCAAATGGCAGCTCGTGAATGGATAGCCATCAATGTTTACCTATTCCCTTTATGCGATCGATCACAAAGTAAGGGCTACATTCCATACTCTCCCTTTACGCCAGTGTAGACTCCACCTTTTACCGTACAGAGCACCGACAACGATGATTGGTCAGCGCCCATGACTAGACCAAAGTAGGCTTTTTTGGGACCAACTCCCTTGTTAATCACCGTACTCCATTTAAATTAATTGCAGACACTTCATGCCCCTACGCCAGTTCATCAGTAAGCCCAAAAACGCATAATTTGATGGGCTACGTCTTTGTTCCACTGTTGGTTTCTGTTGCTGCTGTCGCAGTGATGCTGTTCTTTAATCTAGGCAGTGGTGGCCTGCTTGCGCCTGCCCTGCAAAATGCTGGTCACTTCCTACTGTTTGTGGCACTGACTTACTATTACCTCTCGCTATTTAGGCCTGAATCGTTACGTGTATTCTCAAAACACATAAAGCTGATATTGGCCCTTTTAGCCTTAGGGGCTGTGGTGGAAGCAGTTCAAAGTTATATGCCCGAACGAACCGCATCCTTAGACGACCTCCTGCTAGACGCCGCAGGCATCCTAACGGGCTACATCCTATTCCTAATCACTCGCACCATAAATTATGTGTCTGCCGTCACGAGTATCGGTTTGATTTTTATAACTCTGGTCATGAGCTTTCTGGCCACCCGACCGGCCCTTCAACTAGCGACATATCACGTGCTTAAAAATGGATCGCCAACGCTGGTGTCTTTTGACAACTCCTTCGTCGAGTCGACAATAAGCGTGACGGGCGGCACAGTGTTCACACTAGTAAAACCTCCACTGGCCATGAGCCAATCTTCAGAAAACGTTTTGCGGGTAGACATTCCCGGTGGTAACTACGGCGGAGTCATCTTTCACGACACGTCAGAGCTTTGGTTTGAAGGCGGATCTCTCAATTTTGAGCTGTACAACAACGATCAACGTACGCACAAAATGGCGCTTAGAATTCATGATAGGGATCACAATAATGATTACCACGACCGCTACAACATGACGCTCTCCGTTAAGCCGGGAATCAATACCTATCAAATCCCCTTCCAGGAGATAAAATTAGCAATTAACGGTGATCGCGCGATGAGAGAACTGGATATGGAGAATATTGAGGAAATACAGTTGTTTTCAGTTGATAGCAACTCATTCTCGGTATTCTTGTCAGATCTGGAATTGAAGCCGCTGTGATCCGACACCTTCGGACTTTCAAATTCTGTCGTCAAACAGGGTTCACCAGACCCGGACCACTTTTTAAATGTCGATCCTCGCACTAGCATTTGTAGTCGTTGCCTGCCTAATCGCTCTGGTTCTTCCATGGATCGGCGTATTGGCCTACTACCTATTTTCTGTCATGCAGATGCAGTATTTATGGCCCCATGATTTCGGTGAAACACGGGTTCAACTGCTCATAACGGGTGCAACAATCGTAGGCTTGGCAGGCGCTACGGCTTTAAAACTGGTGGACTGGAATAGACTACGCACCCCGTTCAGTCTACTGATGTTTTTACTGGTGATACTGGTCAATTTGTCCATGCATTTCACCAGTTTTAGCTTCTATATCGACCCTATCGAAGATCGGAATATTCCCGGCAAGCTCACCAACGAACAGGTCTTAAGCGTCTTTAATAAAACGCTGTTTTTCTACTTTATCGCCAGTTTACTCATAGATTCCAGAAAGAAGCTCGAATGGAGTATTTACGTGCTCGCGGGTATGTTGCTGTTCTATGCCTACTGGGCTAACAAGATGTACTTCACGGGTGAATTCTGGTTATTCGGCATTAACGGAAGGCTCGGCGGCCCGCTTGATAGTAATTATTTCGACGAAAACTATCTGGCTATGCTCTACGTCCTTGCAACACCGGTTTTATACTACATCGGTGTTGCCCGTAAAATGTTCTTCTTTCGCTATGCGATCTGGGCGCTGATCCCGATTACCTGGCATGCTTTGTTTCTAACAAGTTCACGCGGCGGAATGTTGTCGTTAGCCGTAGTGTTCGTCTATATCTTTTTTCGTAGTTTTGATAAGAAGGCTTCAATCGGTATGGCCGTAGCACTGGTACTTGCCGTTGTTTTTCAGAGCGGCAATCTTCTTACCCGGGTAAGCGGCACTATCGAGGCATCTGAAAATTTGAGTGCATTACCGGAGCAAAGGCTTGATCCACGTCTAATCTCGTGGGGTATCTCCACCGAAATTATGCGTGAATACCCCGTCTTTGGAGTGGGCGTTGGCAATTTCATCAAGGCGTTTCCTAACTACAGTGATACCAAGCCCCACGTCGCCCACAACACTTATTTTCAGTTTTCCGCCAACTGTGGAATTTTGGCAGGCTTAATCTATCTATCACTCTTTATCCGGCGTATACCCACGCTCAGACGGTCAGCCGATATCAAAGGCACAAGGGACTTTCCTCGAGGATTTAAGCGAGACTATCTAGATGACCTACTGAACAGTCTATTCTTAGCCTTCTTCATGGTAGGAATATTCCTCGATTTGATGATTTACGAGATCATGTATTTCCTGATCGTATTAAGCTTTTCAAAATACATACAGGATCGAGAAGGCATGCCCGAGAAACATCGTTTAATTGACTCGATCTATCGCTTTAGAGAGAAAAATCAGGAAGCAATTACGACTTAAGACCCGTCACTTTTTCGTAGGTCGATGAGTAGCCATCTATCATCGACATGATAGAAAACTTCTGATTAAAAACCTTTGATCCGGCTTGTCCTAAATTAGTGCGTCTTGTCTCGTCGTCAGCAAGCTCAAGCATCCATTTTACGAGTGATGCTTCGTCGTCTGACTCAATGACCACACCATTCTTATCATGTTCAATGAGTTCAACATTGCCTCCGACTTTGGTGACAATGCTACAGGTGCCGGACGACATGGCTTCCAGCAATGTCATCGATGTGCCCTCACTAAAAGAGGTCAGCAGGTACACATCAATAAGAGACATATATTCCGCAGTATTTTGCTGAAAACCCGTAAAAAAGACGGTTTTTTCTAAATTCCTCTCTTGTACCAATTGCTCAAGTTTCTCGCGTTCGCCTCCATCACCAATAAGAAAGAGGCGCGCCTCAGGCAATTTTTCACTGACAGCCTCGAACGCCTTTATCATCAGCGGGATATTCTTGATAGAGTCGAATCTCGCTATGGTTCCAAACACCACACTGCCATCAGGAATTCCGTAATGATGTCTTAGCTGCGACGTGTTTTCGGGCTTGCTGAAGGGCTGCAACCCGTTGTAAATGACCTCTATTTGATGTTTTGAAAACCATTCGTATTTTACTAACGCCTGTTTGGTCGCAGCCGATATAGCAACAATTGAGTGTGTCAGTAGGCCGAGCAATGGGTTTACCAAACGTCGTTTCCAAGAGTAGCTATCAGGGTGGAAACGACCGTGTTCCGTAAATACCACTTTGCTCGAGGAGAACAGTGAAGCAAACATGCCGTAAACGAACGGTGTGTACTGATGACAATGCACCACATCGTATTTTTCAACCTTTAACAGTACTTTAAGCTGCCTAATCAGATTGAGATCAAAGCCGCTACCTCGCTGAAATACATGTATTTTCGTATTCCGTGCTTGCAACTTCTCCCCTAGCTCTCCAACCTCACCGTCTAGACAGGCTATCTCAGAATGAAAGCGCTGCTTATCCAGATTGGTGATAAGTTGACTGATCACCTGCTGAGTACCACCTATCGCCATTTCATGCGTGATATGCAGTATTCGAAGAGGTTTATCAGTGTCTTTCATGGTCGGTTTTAACGAGCTGTGTCTGTGTCCATACGGTTGGGCAACCGTTCGTACATTAATACTAGTCTATGTATTGCTGCCACCAGACTTCAAACATCAAGAGACTCCAAAGTTCCTGAGAATAGTCACGGGATCCGCTTAAGTGTTGCTGCCACAAAGTGCGTATTTCGACAGGCTTAAAAAAATTGGACAATCCGTTGTTGTCAGCCAGCAAATACTTTTCGGCGACATCAGAAATTTCGTTTCTTAGCCATTGTGCCAACGGTACCGAAAAGCCCATTTTCTTTCGATACAAGGTGTCGTCGGTTAGAAACCCTTCCATGGCAGTCTTTAATACGCTCTTGCCTTCGCCGCCTGATATTTTCATCGAGGCCGGTATCGACGCTGCAAATTCAACCACTCGATAGTCAAGTATGGGCGCACGCGTCTCTAACGAGTTAGCCATACTCATACGATCTACTTTTACCAATATGTCACCGGGAAGATAACTTTTTATATCGGTGTAAAGACATTTTGACAGGTGATCATCAGTGTCGGCGGCTTCATAGTGCTCGCGTGTGACCACCGAAGCGTCATACCCGCCAACCTCTGTTTGAAAGCCTTCGCTAACCAATCTGTCCCAGATATGGGATCGAAAAAATGAATTACTGAGAAAGAAGCCATGCGAGCGATCGCCGGAAAGACTGTTAAGTAAGGAACTACCCCTACGTAACTGGCTAACCGGGTTATCTGCCAATAAACCGGATAACGCTGAAGCAACGCCCTTTGCCAATGACCCTGGCATCCATTTCCTCAGTCGATTCTCTCTAAGATCATCCAGGTATTTGCCATAGCCTGCAAAATTCTCGTCCCCTCCATCACCCGCCAAAGCGACAGTGACCATAGATCGAGCAAGTTTGGAGACATAAAACGTCGGAACAAATGATGGATCGGCAAAGGGCTCATCAAAATAGCCCGCAATATCTATCAGATTTTGCTCAACATTCTCTTGAACAGTTAACTCATGGTGC
>CAZCKD010000065.1:0-16931 GCA_964498925.1 uncultured Granulosicoccaceae bacterium | reverse complement strand
GCCCTTTTTTGCGTGCTTCGCGGGTTGCCTCATAACCATCCAATTCCGGCATCTGGCAATCCATGAATACCATATCGAATGACTGATCGGCCAATGCATTCAGTGCTTCCTGACCGTTCTCGACCATGGTGACTGTACAGCCAAGATCATCCAAAACGTTTTCGATAACCAATTGATTGATGAGGTTGTCCTCTGCGACCAGGACTTGCGGACTGATCTCAGTTGTTTTCACCTCCTCCATAACCGAAGGTACTTGCACTTGAATGCCAGGCGATTGCATTGCCATCGTCTGGCTTGATGGTTCGACTTCCAACAGCGGTAATACAACCCGGGCCTCTGTACCAACTCCAACTTCACTGAACAGCTGCAGATTCCCGCCCATCAAATCTGCCAACGCCTGTACGAGGTTTAAACCTAAGCCACTTCCGCCATATCGACGTGTCGAGGAACCTTCCACCTGATGAAACAACTCTCGGACGTGCTCAAGATCGGCAGCATCTATACCTTTACCGGTATCCTTAATACTCAGGATCAACTCTGACTTGTCGTTTTCTTCAAGACCAGACGCTCTCGCGGTATGCCTTGAAACACCAATGGAAATTTCACCCTTCTCGGTAAATTTTACCGCGTTGTCAATCAGCTTCGAGACAAGTTGCGATAGTCTTTGAGGATCAGCAAGAATTAGTTCCGGGATGTCGTCGTCAATGTCCAAACGTAAGTTAATTGGGCGCGTTGATACGGCTCTCGAATACTGAATATACAGATGCTCCAGATTCTCCCGAATATCACAGGACTCGTTTTCAAGCTCTGTGCTACCTGATGCAAGCGATGACGCATCTAACAAATCACCCACCAGCGACAACATATCTTCACCGGCTTTTTGCAACGTGGAAACGTGCGATTTCTGATCTTCATCAAGATCGGTTTTATGCAGCAGCCGTGACATGCCCAGAACACCGTTCATCGGCGTTCTCAACTCATGACTCATACGAGCAAGAAACTCATCCTTTGTGCGAAGTGCTGCTTCTGCTTCGTTCTTCGCGCTTTCGAGTGAGTTGTTCTGAGAACTCAAATCACTCACTAAGTTTTGGTTACTCATCCGAAGAGATAACGTCTCGCGAACGTACAAATGAAATCGATAAGCGAGCACCAAACTGACCGCAGTAAAAAACAGCAACGGTGCGATAAGACGTAACACCGCACCATCACCTTGAAGAACCAGAATAAGTAATGCAGGTATTTGCAGCGATAAAACAAAGGTTCGGTAGGTCCACAGCCACGCACCAAACGAGACGATAACGCCGATGCTCAGAACCATCGGTAGTAACAGGATGATCAACTGTGCGCTTTGATCTAGCGTGGGAGACCAAAAGAGCGTCAAGCTACTCCAGGAAGCACCGGACAAACCCACCATGGCCGTATATCGCTTAACGGGTAGTTCGGTGTTCGCCGCAGTTGATGCGCGCAAAATGAGCGGCAAACGTAACAAGGCAACCAAAAACATGCCGAAGCACCACACCAATAGTGGCTTATCGGGAACGCTACCGTACAAAAAAGCGGTACAAATAAATCCAGACAGAATGCCGAGCGCCCACGAAGATACCGCCTGATCGAACATAACTCGATGCAGAGCGAAATTTAACGAATTATCTTGTTTTTCGGTTGAGCGCATTTTTCCGGCATATTCCTACACTTTCCAGATAACGGGCTATTCTGAAAAATAATGAGGTGCCGGAGCTATCGTGTAACTACTCTGTGATCACGTTCGCAGCTTGCCGATCCGCATGATAGGAAGAGCGAACCATGGGGCCGCTAGCCACATGTGAGAACCCCATCTCATTTCCGATTCGGGCCAGCTCATCGAATTCATCAGGATGGACAAATCGGTCCACCGGGTGATGTGCCTTGCTCGGCTGTAGATATTGTCCGAGGGTCAGCATATCCACGTTATGAGCTCGGAGGTCTTTCATCACCTCCTGCACTTCCTCTATGGATTCTCCCAAGCCGAGCATTAAGCCTGATTTAGTAGGCACGCTCGGAAATCGTTTTTTATGATTTTCCAACAAATCGAGTGACCACTCATAGTCAGAACCCGGCCGGCATTGTTTGTACAGCCGTGGCACAGTCTCCAAATTGTGATTGAACACATCGGGTGGATTATCTGCCATACCGTCTAACGCTTTTTGCATGCGCCCCCGATAGTCTGGCACCAACACTTCTATTTGAATGCCAGGACACTTTTCCCGGACAGAGCGGATACAGGCATCGAAATGGGAAGCTCCGCCATCTCGCAGATCATCCCGATCAACAGAGGTGATAACGATATAGCTCAAACCAAGCTGGGACACTGCAGTAGCCAGATTTTCCGGCTCATTCTCGTCGAGTGGATCCGGACGACCATGCGCAACATCACAAAAAGGACAGCGCCGCGTACAGATATCACCCATGATCATGAAGGTGGCGGTGCCATGACTGAAACACTCACTCAGGTTAGGACAACTCGCCTCTTCACACACAGAGGACAGATTCAGCTCACGCATCATCTGTTTGATTTCCTGTACACGCGGATTATTTGATACGCGCGTTCTTATCCAGGACGGTTTTCGGGGCATGACTTCGGTCGGGGCGATCTTGACCGGTATGCGGGCGAGCTTATCGGCACCACGCTGATGACCTTTTGGGTCGAAGCGAGAAGGAGCTGTGTAATCCATAATAATGATTTATCCGATTAAGAATGCGGTGAATCGATGGAAGTCGTCACCATTAACTGCTTAGATATTTCCTGAACAAACTGATCGATAATCTGTGTCTTGGGATGTGATATTCCAAGCTCTTGGGTCGACGTTACCGCTAGATTGGCATAACCGCAGGGATCGATACCCGAAAAAGGGGACAAATCGGCATCAATGTTCATCGCGACCCCATGGTAAGTGTTCCCACGCCTCACGCGCAAACCGAGGGCGGCAATCTTGGCATCATTCACATAAACGCCAGGGGCATCACGACGCCCTTGCGCATCAATGCCATAGCCCTGAAGTAAGCCAATCACACTATTTTCCAGTCGAACCACCATTTCTCTTATACCAAATCCCGCCCTTCGCAGGTTGAACAAGGTGTATACGATAACTTGACCCGGCCCGTGATACGTCACCTGCCCGCCTCTATCGGTTTTGACAACAGGTATTCCGGCTGAATTGTGAATATGTGAGGTTCGGCCTGCCTGACCGAGCGTATAGACCGGCGGATGTTCGCAAACCCACAATTCATCAGGCGTACTGTCTTCCCGATGATCGGTGAAGTCACGCATTGCCTGACACGTTTCTTCAAAATCCACGACACCGAGATGAAGGACCTTCATATTTAAAGCGTGTAAAGGACCTTGGGTTCAGCACGCAGCGCTGCATAAACCGCTTGAAGTTGCTCAAGACTGCTTGCTGTGAAGCGGACACTGACGGACAAATACTTGCCCTCTTTACTCGGCAACGTCGTGATCGTGAACTCTGATGGTTCGATATGTGGAAGCGCTAGAGCCGATACGACATCTTGAAAATCCGGGGAATTCAGCCCCATGGCTTTTACAGCGATATCCGCCGGAAATTCAATAAGCGTTTCGGTCACTGGAAGTATCGTTGAATGGAGTGTTTCATGCGTAAAAAGATGCCGCCTTTCTCGACTTTTTGCAAGGCTAACAACGGTACTTCTCCCACAACTCGATCATCTGCCATTAACACGCTGCGACCGATCTGATCTCCGATTCGCATCGGTGCCTGAATGTAATCCGCCACCTCTATCGTACTCTGCAAAGTATCAAATGAGTCGCGTGGCAATGTGAGGTAAAGATCTTCCGCAACGCCCAGAGACAGTTTTTCAGACTCACCCATCCAGATTCTGGCTTCACTGATCTGCTCGCCAGCCGCATAGACGCGGCGGGTTTTGAAAAACCGATAACCATAATTGAGTAAGCGCTGACTCTCAGCAATACGCGCCTTATCGCTAGCCGTACCTAAAACAATACTAATCAGTCGCATATCATCACGAACGGCCGACGCGACCAGGCAATAGCCTGCAGCTTCTGTGTGCCCTGTCTTCATGCCATCGACAGAATCGTCTCGCCACAACAAAGTGTTTCGATTTTTCTGCTTGATGTTGTTGTACGTAAACTCGCGTTCAGAATAAAGGCGATAAGTTTCAGGATGCTCGCGGATGATAGCGCTGGCAATCTTTGCCAGATCATTTGCGGTTGTATAGTGATCAGCATCAGGCAAGCCGGACGCGTTGACAAAGTTTGTTTGCGTCATGCCGAGCTTGTCAGCCATGCGGTTCATGATGTCTGCAAAACCACGTTCACTTGCGGCGATATGCTCAGCGAGCGCCACACTGGCATCGTTTCCGGATTGAATGATTAATCCGCGTAATAGATCCTGCAATGGAACAACTGTGTCTGCTTCAATAAACATGCGCGAACCGGGCATAGACTGCGCTTCGGCAGAAATAATGACCGGTTCATCAAGCGAGACACTGCCGCGCTTCAGCTCCGTTGCCACGATGTACGCTGTCATCATCTTTGTGAGGCTGGCAGGCTCGATGCGTTTGTCCGGATCTTTAGATGCCAGCACCTCACCCGTTTTATGATCGAACAATAAGAAACTATTGGCCGATAAGAGTGGTGGTGAAGGTAACGGTGCAGCGATAGATGCCGCCGAAAACAACAACAGAAAAAACGATAGCAGTGTGCGCGATTGACGAGCGAAAAGACGAAATGAAGACACTGGTAAGGACAAATGCATACGAGAACCTTGAATAATCAGTGGACCTGCCGGCTCACCCATGAGCTTGATATCAAACTCATCGGGAACGGCAGAATTAGCTCAGCTTTGAGTGTAAATGATTTGTCGACTAAGGATTCGCTGAAACAAACGTAAAGCTATCGATTCCTACAGCTGATAACGATGCAATCGCTTCTTCTAGCGTTAATTCGTCGTCCATTGGACCAACCTGAACCAAATGTAATCGTCTATTACTGTCAACATTGACTTCAACAGGAACATCAACGGCTGTTTGTACTTTCTCCAACATCCTCAAAGCATTGGGCTCTTGCGAAAACGCACCCACCTGAATGAACACATCCGTTGATACTAATTCTTGAACGGCGACGTCTTGTGGTTCTGCAGCCAGTAAAGCTGCTTGTTGCTCATCGGTATACAAAGGAGGCTCCGTCAAAAGAGGTTCAATGACGTGATGGGTACTCAAAGCCTCGATGTACACATCAGACTTTCCACTTTCAACCATGCCCAACTCGCTGGCGGCAGCAAACGAAAGATCAATAACCCGGTCGCCAACAAACGGCCCCCTATCGTTCACCTTCACAATAATCGACTTACCGGTATCAACGCGTGTCACTTTGACGAAGGTAGGAATCGGTAAATGTTTATGAGCGGCCGTCATCTGATGCATGTCATAGATTTCGCCACTGGATGTTTCACGACCATGAAATTTTTTGCCGTACCAGGACGCGACGCCCCACTCCCGAAAATTTTCGGCAGAATCCATCACCCGATAGGTTTCGCCGAACACACGGTAGACGGGCGGATTTCCTCGATTTGACTTGGGAAGATTACGCACAACAACTTCTTCATTGTTAATAAGCTCCGGGTCGCCAACGGTATCGCCACGTACCGATTGTTCCCAAGGTGCTTCAACAGGACCGGAGAAAGCACACGCGCCCAGGAAAGAAACACTGATTAATACAGCTACTAATCGACAGAGACGATTAAGGTTGGTTGCAGAGTCCATAATGAAATTCCTAAAAATGAGCGTTACTGGACGGACTGATCAAAAGCTTCTGATAGTTGATAAACCGCCAATGCATATAAGCGGCTATGGTTGTAGCGGGTAATGACGTAAAAATTCTGATAGGCAATCCAGAATTCCTCACCCGACCGACCGTTCATGGTCATGACGCTAAGTTGCTTCCCTTTTTGCGTTGCACGAGCAAGATCATTCGTCGAGAAACCAAGATTACGAACAACAGGCGCATCGTGCGAGGGCTTCAACGACTTAGTAACCAGCTTGCGCGCAGCATCGCGGGAACTAGCCGGCGCCTCCCAAGACTCCGCTATAGGTGCATTTCGGATCCAACCGTGCGTGGACAAATAATTTGCCACCGACCCGACGACATCCGCCATGCTTCCGAACAGATCACGCTGACCATCACCATCAAAATCGACCGCGTAATGGCGGTAACTGGAAGATATAAACTGAGGAACACCCATAGCGCCCGCGTAGCTTCCCAACACGCTATCGGATGACCAGCCTTCAGCAAAACTAAGTTCAAGGAACTCACTGAGTTCTTTTTTGAAAAATGTGGCGCGTGGCGGGTAGTCGAAAGCCAACGTGGCCAAAGACTCCAATACCGTATATTTACCCGTTATGCGTCCATAGAAAGTTTCCACGCCAATAATGGCTGCGATGACGTTGGCTGGAACACCGTACACCTCAGTCGCTCTGTTGAGCAGAGCCCGGTGTTCTGCAATAAACGCATTCCCTTCAACAATTCGCTTATCGGTAATGAATATCGGGCGATACTCTTTCCAGGTTAACGTTCGCTCCGCAGGCCTTGAGATCGCATCAATAATGTCCTGCCGTTTGCTCACTTTCACGAACAAACCGGCCAACAGATTTTTATCCAGATTCCGTTCTTTGGCAACGGATTCAATGTACTCGCGCACGTCAGCCCGCTGCAAATAGTTTTCAGCCAGCACATTGCCCGGAGCGAAAGATAGCATTAGCGCAAAAATCGCTAAGCGAAGACAGCCATTCATCATGGTTAAAGTCTAGTTCACGAGCATGGACAAATCAGGCGAGAATACGATGAATTTCCGGTAAGGCCACTTATCGAACTTGGTACCAATCGATTGGCTCTTCCGAGCGTGCTTCAAGCCAATGGTTAGCTTGGGAAAAATGGCGACAACCCAGAAATCCACGGTGCGCCGAAAGAGGCGATGGATGAGGACATTTAAGTACAAGATGACGTTTGGCGTCGATGACCTGCCCCTTCTTTTGAGCGTAACTACCCCAAAGCATAAACACCAAACCTTCGCGCTCTTCGCTCAACTGACTGATGACACTATCGGTAAACGATTCCCACCCTCTGCCCTGATGTGATGCGGCTTGACCTTGCTCAACAGTGAGGACGCTGTTCAACAAAAACACACCCTGCTCGGCCCATGGAATGAGACAACCCTGACGATTCTGTACGAGCGATGACGACTCGTGCCCGATATCGGCGTCTATCTCTTTGAAAATATTCAGTAGAGAGGGAGGAATTGCGCATCCCTCAGGCACCGAGAAGCTCAGCCCATGTGCCTGACCGGGACCGTGATACGGGTCCTGGCCAAGTATGACCACTTTGACTTTCTTAAACGGTGTCAAAGCAAAGGCACTAAACCATTCAGAGGAATGTGGAAAAACGACGGCTGACTGAGCTTTGCGATGCGCCAAGTAGGCGCGAAGCTCGCTCATGTAATCCGAGGTGAATTCAGTATCGAGTCTGGCCTGCCAATCAGGATCAATAGGGGCCGAAGAACGCTTTTGTGTCACTAATATCTACCAGGCTTGAAGCCGTGAAATTTCACGGCAATCTAGATAGTTTAACGGGTATTGACTGACTCAGGATTGAGACCTGCGTCAAAGGAGACTATCATTCCCTCCTTACCTTTATGTTGGATTGTGGATATCAGGCGCGCGCATCTTTTTTCTACCGGATTGCTATGCGCTGCCTTCTTCGCTAAGGGAGCCTGGGCGTCGCAGTGCCCGGCACCTAGGTTCGTCTACGAACCGGGTAAATTCTCCAGCAGCCCCAACGCACCTGTCGTTGCAGAGGCCGATAGCGTGCTCTCCCAGGATGGCGAAGTGATGCTCAATGGCAATACAACCATTGAATACCAGGGGCGTCAACTTTCTGCCGAGAATGCGCGCTATAACGCAGCAACCGGGGAAATTGCTGTTGATGGTGAAATGAGCTTCCTCGGCGAGGGGATCAAGCTCAAAAGTAGCGATGCCTTCATTGATATCGATGACAATCTTTTCAATACCGGCGATAGCATTTATGAGCTGGATATTAATGGCAATCGTGCCACCGGCTCAGCCGATTCTATGGCGAGATTGGAAAACGGGCACTTCACTCTAAAAGGAGCGACCTACTCTTCCTGCCCTCCCGGAGACCTGAGCTGGTATGTGAAGGCCGATAGCATATTGCTCAACACGGAAGATGGTATCGGCACCGCTAAAAATCTCAAACTGGTTTTTAAAGGCGTGCCTTTACTAGCACTTCCAGCCTTCAGTTTTCCTATCAGCGAGAAACGAAAAACCGGATTTTTAGCGCCGATATTAGCTCGTGGAGAACGCACAGGGCTTGAGCTCCATATACCCTGGTATTGGAATATTCGACCAAACGCCGACGCGACGTTTACGCCCCGCTTCATGAGTAAGCGCGGAGCGCAGCTACAGTCTGAATGGCGTTACATGAACCGCCAGGGTAACTGGACACTGGATCATGAATATCTGAAAGATAAGGCACGCAACCATGATTCTCGCTATTTCACGCAGCTAAGGCACAACGGCAGCTTTAACGCTGACCTTAAATCTTCGATCATCGCGCGACGAGTATCCGACAAAGACTACCTGGAAGACTTAGGCGACAGTTTGCAAATCGCCAGCATCACGCACTTAGAGCAAAGAGCCGACTTGAATTTTGCACGCGGCCGAATCACTGCGCTGGCACGCCTGCAGAGTTTTCAAACGGTAGACGAAGATATTAGCGCTGCAGAGCGACCGCATAGGCGACTACCACAACTCACCTTTAATACTCGATCGACACGACTGCCGTTTGGAATTCGCAGCGAATTTGATGGCGAGTTTGTTTACTTCGACAAAGACGATGCGGTTACTGGCGCCAGAATTGATATCCACCCTACCTTCTCTTTGCCTATTGTCCGCGATGCCTGGTTCTTCAAGCCCAGTATTTCGCAGCGATTCACTTATTACAATTTAAATAATACGGAAGGTGGGGTTGAAAATTCGAGCAGCAGAAACGTCAACACCATCAGTGCGGACGCCGGATTGTTTTTTGACCGCGTTCTTAATGACACAGGCTCGGTGCAGACGCTTGAACCGCGCATGTTTTACTTACGAGTGCCTGAAACTGATCAATCCAACATTCCCATTTTTGATTCCAGTGCTTTCGATTTTAACTTTAGCCAGCTGTTTAGAAATAACCGATTCAGCGGCGCTGATCGCATAGCGGATGCTAACCAGCTTTCGGTTGCACTGACGACGCGCATCATCGATGGCGTTGATGGCAAAGAGAAATTTAAAGCCAGTGTCGGTCAAATAAGACATTTTGATAATCGAAGCGTAGCCTTGTTGGACGATACGCCGGTAGAAACCAGAAGCACATCAGATGTGGTTGGCGAGCTGTCCACCACATTGACGAAAAACTGGATAGGAAAAGGCAGCATCCAATGGGATTCTAATGAAGACAGAACCGTGCGCAGCTCGTTGTCTATTGGCTATCGGCCCGGCCCTAACAATATTGTTAATGTGACGCATCGCGTTGTTAACGACCAGACCCGCGATGAGAAAACCGAACAAATAGATTTGTCCGCAGTTTGGAAGGTACAGGAAAGCTGGCGTATCGCAGGTCGATGGAACTATTCTCTAGACTCAGATCGAAGTATCGAGTCTCTGCTAGGTATCGAATATGACAGCTGTTGCTGGGCGCTGCGCTTCGCCGCACGACGCTATATTGCCGATGACGGTGATGATCACGATACCAATATTTATATCCAGCTCGTATTAAAAGGTCTCGCTCCTTTGGGGCAGAATTACGGTGCTCTCCTGGAAAACGCTATATTAGGGTACCGGGATGATGTTCAATAACGGAGTTAATAACTCGTGATGACTATTTTTAAACGTTGGCTTCTAAGTCTGACGATTCTATATACGGCCTTCTTTGCAACCCACGTTGCTGCTCAGGATGTTGTTCTGGATCGCATTCGCGCTGTCGTAAATGAAGGTGTCGTGCTTGATAGCGATATAACCGCTGCCATTCGCTTCTTCAAGCAGCAGGCTGCCAGTAACCGGCAATCTTTACCGGCAGATTCGGTACTCTCCGAACGCATTCTGGAACAATTGATTGATCGTGAAATTCGTGATCAGCGCGCAGCTGAAATCGGCATTGCCATCGATGCAAACAGCATTAATCGTGCGATTCAACAAATTGCTCGCAACAACAATATGAACTCTGTGCAATTTCGACGCACTCTGCAACAACAAGGCTTCGACTACGACTTGTTTCGGCAGAACATCGAACAAGATCTCGTCATGCAAAGACTGGTCGAACGCGAAGTGCAACCGCGTATCAGAGTATCTGCACAGGAAATCGATGACTTCCTGATCGGGGTTAAAAGTGATTCGCAATCACAGCAGCGTTATCGTTTACAGCACATACTTATTTCGGTTCCTGCCTCTGCAACCAGTAGCGACGAGCAGGAAGCCGAGGCAAAAGCGCGAACAGCTCTCCAAGAGTTAAGGCTGGGCACTGACTTTGCCGAAGTAGCTGCCGCACTGTCCGACGGCGCAAGAGCTCTGCAAGGTGGAGACTTGGGATGGCGCACCCTACAAGAACTACCCGAATTTCTTTCCAGTGCCGTGAGAAATATGGACGCTGGAGATCTCAGCGAACCACTACGCTCAGCCAATGGCTTCCACATCATTCGGCTGGCTGAAAGACAACGCGACGATCAAACTCAATTAGAAGAAAGTCTTGTTAGACATATCTTCATTGCCGGTGATAGTACCGACATCCGGCGCCGATTAACCAACGTACGCAATCAACTTCAAAACGGTGCATCGTTTGATACTTTGGCAGCGCAAATTAGTGAGGACCCTAATAGCGCTGACAATGGCGGAGAGCTTCCGTGGTTCAGTCAGGGGCAAATGCCGAAAGAAATTGAAGATATGGCTAATAGTTTACGCACCCAACAAATCAGCCAACCCTTCCGCACGCAGTTTGGCTGGCACTTGATGCAATTACTCGATCGTCGAACACGTGCCGTCGATGACAGTGCACTGCGTGAACAAGCAAACGGCGCACTTAGACAAAGTAAAATTGAACAAGAAACGCAGCGCTGGTTAAGACAACTACGCGACGAGTCGTTTGTGGAAATCCGCTCTTGAGTGCAATTGCGTTAACAGCAGGAGAACCCGCAGGAATAGGACCGGATCTATTAATTATGCTGGCGCAAAAGCCTCGATCGATGCCGATCGTAGCGATTGCAGATAAAGAACTTCTACTTTCCCGGGCGAAGCAATTGCAGCTGCCTCTAGCCATCGATGAGTATGACGCCTCAGCAAAGTCAGCTGTATCTGTTGATGCTGGAAAACTCAGTGTTCACCATATTCCGCTCAACGCTGAATGCGTTTGCGGATCACTCAACACAGAAAACGCTCGCTACGTCTTATCGACGTTGGACGAAGCCGTTGAGGGGTGTCGCTCAGGTAAATACAGTGCAATGGTTACCGGCCCGTTGCACAAGGGCATTGTCAACGACGCTGGAATACCGTTCTCCGGACATACAGAATATCTAGCGGAACAAACGCAAGCCGACCCAGTAATGATGCTCGCCACGCAAACTGCAAGAGGTCCGTTACGAGTGGCTCTGGCGACAACCCACCTGCCGTTATCTGCTGTTTCTAATGCGCTGAGCGCCGATGTTCTGGAACGGGCACTTCGTATTCTTCACAGCGATCTCATCAATAGATTTGGAATAGAGAATCCGAGAATTCTTGTTTCCGGACTCAACCCCCATGCCGGTGAAGGCGGACATATGGGCCGAGAAGAAATCAATGTCATTGAACCTGTTCTCGAAAAGTTAATCAGCGAAGGCCTGCAACTTATCGGTCCCCTACCCGCCGATACGCTGTTTACCCCCCAACACCTGGATAATGCAGATGCTGTCATGGCTATGTTTCATGATCAGGGTTTGCCGGTACTTAAGTTCGCAGGCTTCGGTCAAGCAGTCAACGTCACTTTAGGCTTACCGATCATACGCACCTCAGTCGATCATGGAACAGCATTAGATAAAGCCGGAACAGGAAACATAGATTCCGGCAGCCTGGATTCCGCACTGACTATGGCTAGCGAATTGGTCACCCACCGGTTGGACAACAACGCCTTGTGAATCACACTGCACGAAAACGATTTGGTCAGAATTTCCTACAGGATATGACCGTGATCGAACGCATTCTGTCAGCAATGAGATTGCAGGCTGATGACCGTGTTATTGAAGTTGGCCCTGGACTGGGCGCGCTCACCCTACCGCTACTTGAACGATTAACCCAATTGCAAGTTATCGAAATTGATCGAGACTTGATTAAGCGTTTGGAAGATAGACAACTTGAAGGGCTATCCATCCATAACGGCGACGTACTTGGCGTCGACTTCAATCAATTTTTTGATGGACAGGCACTGCGAGTGGTCGGAAACCTTCCCTACAACATCGGCACTCCTTTACTCATTCGATTGCTTTCCGCCCATCCAATCATTAAAGACATTCATGTCATGCTTCAAAAAGAAGTGGTGGATAGGCTTCACGCATCGTGTAAAACACGCGCATACGGCCGACTCAGTGTCCTTATGCAAAGTGTGTTTGCAATAGAACCTCTATTTACCGTACCAGCACATGCTTTCGAGCCAGCGCCAAAAGTGGAATCTGCTGTGGTTCGACTCACCCCATTAGAAAACGTACTTGATGAGGCGGCTGTTGAATCGCTGGAACGTTGCACTCGAATTGCCTTTGCCAACAAGCGGAAGACACTTCGAAATAATCTAAAAGGGTATCTAGACGACACGGATTTAAAAGCAATTGAGATAGATCCACAAGCTCGTGCGGAAACACTTGATATTAAAGCGTTTCATCGGCTATCAAAACGCTTGAGTCAAGGCTAAGGGGTGCTACTATAGCGCCAAGCCCCAGACACGATCTCTACAAAGATGGAAGCCGAAGTGACTGAAGACATCCAAGTGGATGTTGATACACTTTATGTTGAATCTGAATCCGATCCCGAAAACAATCGGTTCGTGTTCGCTTATACCATCACGATTAGAAACGTTGGCGCCACAGCCGCCAAATTATTGACCCGTCATTGGGTTATTCGCGATGCTAACGGCAAGGTTCAGGAAGTCCAAGGCGATGGCGTCGTCGGGGAGCAACCACACTTAAAACCCGGTGAAGGTTTCCAATACACCAGCGGCACCATGCTAGAAACATCCATGGGCACGATGGGCGGTAGTTATATCCTTGTAACCGATGAAGGAGACGAATTCAAAGCACCGATTGCGGACTTCTTGCTGTCTACACCCCGCACCTTGCATTAGTCACTCCTGCAGATGATCGGTTGAAATTGTGACAACTTATGTCATTGGCGATCTTCAAGGTTGCCTCAGCCCGCTCATACGATTACTCGATCATATCGACTACACACCGGCGACCGACAAACTTTGGTTTGTCGGTGATTTAATCAACCGTGGCCCCGAATCACTGGAAGCATTGCGCTTTGTGAAGTCTCTAGGCAACGACGCAATCACTGTACTGGGCAATCATGATCTGCATCTTTTAGCTGTTTTACACGGGGTTCGTAAGGCATCCGGAAAAGACACGCTACTGGATATCATCAATGCCCCTGATCGGGACGAGCTCTGTCATTGGCTGAGCACACAGCCCTTACTCCATACCGACGAGCAACTAGCTCACTCCTTGGTTCATGCAGGCATTTACCCGCATTGGAGTATGAGCATGGCACAACAAATGGCTGATGAGGTCCACAACGCATTGGTCACCGATTTAGCCGGATTCCTGGAACATATGTACGGCAACACACCGGCTAACTGGAACGAAGATCTACCTGCAGTAGAACGAAAGAGATTTGCCGTTAATGCCTTTACACGTATGAGATATTGTCACGCTGACGGTAAGCTGGACTTTAAATTTAATGGCTCACCGGCCAATGCGCCCGCAAAATTGCTGCCCTGGTATGCCGTCCCCAATCGCATAGTTCCGGACACCACTATCGTCTTTGGACACTGGTCTAGCCACCCCGGAATATGCGCACCGAATATTATTCCCACAGATAGAGGCTGCGTCTGGGGAGGAAGCCTGGTCGCCTACGCAATCGAAACTGCAAGCAGCCATTGGGTCTAAAACAAACCCGTCACATCAGTTTTAGCTAGTTGCTTTTTCTAGCACCCAGTAAGTGACCGGGATGTCGCCTGTAGATGAGAGAGGCTGCACATCTTCACTAATGACATTCCAATCGGACCAGTCAAAACTCTCCAACCAAGTATCACCGCTATAGGCCTTATCAATTATCGTTAAGTAAAGCCGCTGTGTTACCGGCATGGCTTCTTGACATAGCGATGCACCGCCAATGATGAATATCTCGTCTATCCCAGCGGCTTTCTGATTCACATCATTCTGTGCATCGGGCAAACCAGACTTTGGTGATCCGTCACTCGAAGCAGATTCAGCGGCGGCGATCATTCCTTTTTCAATAGCGCTGGACAAGTTGTCAGCGATCAGCACACCCTCTGCATGCCATTCATTGTTTCGGGTTACAACAATGTTGGCTCTTCCCGGTAAAGGCCTGCCGATAGAATCGTAAGTCTTACGCCCCATGATGATGGGCTTTCCCATCGTGACACGTTTAAAGTAGGCCTGCTCTCCAGGTATGTGCCACGGCATGCCATCGTCTTTTCCAATCAGTCGATTCTGGTCCATGGCCATCATCATCGACACTACAGGTTTAGACATTGCAGTTATCCGTATAAACGTTAGGCGTTAACTAAACAGCGATAGGTGCAGAGATACTGGGATCAGCATCGTAATTCTCTAAGGAAAAATCCTCAAACGAAAAGCCGAACAAATCAGTAACTTTATCGTTAATCACCATGGACGGGAGAGCTTTTGGTGTTCGGCTTAACTGCTCTTTAACCTGATCAAAGTGATTACTGTAAATATGCGCATCACCGAGCGTGTGAACAAACTCCCCTGCCTCTAAGTTGCAAACCTGCGCAACCATCATCGTCAATAACGCATAGGAAGCGATGTTAAATGGCACGCCGAGAAAAACATCAGCACTTCGCTGGTAAAGCTGACAACTTAATCGCCCATCAGCAACATAGAATTGAAATAACGCATGACAAGGAGGCAACTGCATCTTGTCAATTTCGCTGACATTCCATGCACTCACGATATGTCTCCGTGAGTCAGGATTATTTTTTATTTGATGCAACAGGCCACTTATCTGATCAATATGCTCACCCGAGGGTGTTGGCCAACTTCGCCATTGACTCCCGTATACCGGTCCCAGATTGCCATCTTCATCAGCCCATTCGTCCCAAATGCTAACACCATGTTTATTCAAGTAGGCAATATTGGTATCACCCTGTAAGAACCACAACAGCTCATGAATGATGGACCTAAGGTGGAGCTTTTTGGTGGTCAGTACGGGAAAACCTTTGGACAGGTCAAAACGCATCTGATGACCGAAGACGGATCGGGTGCCCGTACCGGTACGGTCAGATTTATCCACCCCTGTGTCCATGATGAGGTTAAGCAAGTCTAGATACGTTTGCATGATCTGCTCAGTAGCCGTTAAATGACAATCACTTTTTACGATACGCCAGCAGCAACAAGCCAGCACCCACAATGATCATAGGGAACGATAACAACTGCCCCATCGTCAGCCAGTCAAAGGCAATAAATCCTAGATCGGCATCCGGTTGGCGCACGAACTCCACCAAGAAGCGATAAATACCGTAGCAAAGCACAAATAGGCCTGACACTGCCATGGTCGGTCGTCTCCGTGATGAGAACAACCAAATGATAAGAAACAGAATGATTCCTTCACCAATGAACTGGTAAATTTGATTGGGATGCCTCGGATCAGGACCCGCGTGCGGGAACACCATACCCCAAGGCACATCGGTGACTCGGCCGTAAAGCTCACCGTTGATGAAATTTCCAATTCGCCCTGCTCCCAATCCAATCGGAAACATGGGAGCGAAGTAGTCGGCCACCTGGAAGAAGGTTCGTTGCGTATTTCTGGCGTACAACCAAAAAGCGACAAGCACGCCAAGAAACCCGCCGTGGAATGACATGCCTCGCCAACCGTATTCACTAAAAGGATTCAGTGCCTTGAGCGGTTCGGAAAATAACAGATCGGTTTGGTAGAACAAAAGAGAACCGATTTTCCCACCGAGAATGACGCCCAGTACGATATAGAAAACGGCATCACCGATTTCTTCGGTGTCCCAACCGGATCCCGCTTTACCTGCCCGGTATTTAGCTAAACCCCAACCGGCAAGGAACGCAAAAAGATAGGTCACCCCATACCAATGGATGACGAGTGGTCCCAGCTCGAGCGCCACTGGATTGATATCAGGATATTGCAACATCAGAGATCTGGATTGTCCATTGAGTGAGGATGATTCTCCACACACCAAGTATAGCGATACGCGCCAGCGCCGTCAGATCAGATCAGCGGTCAGATCAATCGACCGATAGCACCTGTTAGGTAAAGGCTCTCAGGCATGGATGCATGCACCGGATGATCTGCGCCTTGGCGCAAATTGGAAAGAAATTGCAGACCTGCATGTCCTTTAGGAATTCCCAAGCGCATTTGTGTTAACAGCTCATCATGACTCAACGCTTGAGAACAGGAAGCGCTGAGAATCACTCCACCTGGCTTTAACAACCGCATTGCCAATCGGTTATTCAGACCATAGTGCCGGATACCTTGGTCACGATCTTTACGCCTTTTGATAAAAGCCGGTGGATCGAGCACAACAACGTCGAATCGCTCACCTTCTT
>CAZCKD010000064.1:14056-17532 GCA_964498925.1 uncultured Granulosicoccaceae bacterium | reverse complement strand
GCTCTTTACGCCGCATCAACGTCAACTTATGTTGAACCAGAGGGTGCTGAACGACTGTGGCCTTAATACCCTCAGCTTTGAGATCTTGTTCGTTAAGCATATCGATTCACTCCCTAACGTTTTGTGTCAATTCACAGGAGACGCAATCTGAGTTTCCTGCTGGCACTCGGTTTACTGTCTACTGCAGATAGCTTTTGGTTGATTCGGTATTTATCACTGTCAGGCAAAGACTTAGGTCGCCAGCTTTTTATAACGAACCCGCTTAGGCTGTGTAGCCGCTTCACCTAGTCGCTCACGTCTATCAGCTTCGTATTCGGTGTAGTTGCCATCAAAGAAATTAATTTCAGATGGGTCTTCGTATGCCAGGATATGCGTGGCTACCCGATCAAGGAACCAGCGATCGTGTGAGATAACAATGGCGGAGCCTGCAAAATCCAGCAAAGCTTCTTCCAGAGCACGTAACGTTTCAACATCCAAATCGTTCGACGGTTCATCCAACAGCAACACATTAGCGCCCTGCTTTAGCGTGAGAGCCAAATGTAATCGGCCCCGCTCACCACCGGATAGATCCTTAACGAACTTCTGTTGATCGCTGCCCTTGAAATTAAATCGACCAACGTATTGTCTGGCTGGCATTTCGTAATTGTTGATGGTGATGATATCGCTGCCCTCAGCAAGTACATCGAATACGGTTTTATCGCCATCAAGATCATCACGGCTTTGATCAACGTAGGCCATTTGAACCGTTTCACCGATATCGATGCTGCCTGAATCAGGACCCTCGCGGCCCATCAACATGCGGAACAACGTGGACTTACCTGCCCCGTTTCCACCGATTACACCAACAATGGCACCTTTAGGCATGCTGAAAGACAGGTCTTCAATCAAGACTCTATCGCCGTACGATTTTGTGACATTCACAAAGTCGATGACCTTGTCACCCAGACGCGGGCCGGGGGGTATATAAATTTCGTTAGTTTCAGAACGCTTTTGAAACTCTTGAGACTGCATTTCTTCAAAACGTTGCAGACGTGCTTTCGATTTCGATTGACGCCCTTTGGCACCTTGCTGCACCCATTCAAGTTCTGCTTTCATGGCTTTCGCGTGCGACGATTCCTGCTTGGATTCCATATCCAGACGGGCAGATTTCTGATCCAGCCAGCCTGAATAATTGCCCTCATAAGGAATACCGTGGCCTCTATCCAGTTCCAGAATCCAGCCGGCGACGTTATCGAGAAAATAACGGTCGTGGGTAATGGCGACGACGGTGCCATTAAAATCGTGCAGAAAGTGCTCTAACCAGGCGACAGAATCAGCGTCAAGATGGTTGGTCGGTTCGTCAAGAAGAAGCATGTCCGGCCCTGACAGTAGCAATCGGCATAAGGCAACACGACGCTTTTCACCACCGGACAGGTGCTCAACATTTTCATCCCAAGGTGGCAGCCGAAGCGCATCGGCGGCGATGTCCATTTGATGTTGAAGATTGTGCGCATCTGATGCTTCGATAATGGCCTCAAGTTTTGCCTGCTCGGCAGCTAGTGCGTCGAAGTCGGCATCCGGCTCAGCATAGGCGTTATAAACTTCATCCAGCCTTGCCTGGGCGTCTTTTAGCTCACTGACTGCTTCTTCGACCACCTCTTTGACGGTTTTGGACGGGTCGAGTTGTGGCTCTTGCTCAAGGTAACCCACTTTAATGCCCGGCATAGGGCGAGCTTCACCTTCAATCTCTGTATCCAGACCCGCCATTATTTTCAGCAGCGTGGATTTTCCGGCTCCATTTAAGCCCAGAACGCCAATTTTGGCACCAGGGAAAAACGACAATGAGATGTTTTTTAGAATCTGGCGCTTCGGGGGGACTATCTTCCCGACTCGATTCATGGTGTAGACGTACTGAGCCATTGATTATTCGACCTGACTAAAAGCCGATAGTGTATCGAAAAAGCTGCCAATAGCCCCAACAGAATGTCGCTCAACGTATCAATGGTACGAATAAAGCGAACTTGCACGATCCGCACTAGACTAAGTAGCAACGTCAATCACAGCACTGTGGCAATTTGCCACTCATTCATCGATGAGAGCTTGAATCTATGTTTCAATCTTTTTTTCCCAGGCCCAAACTATTTTTTCTGTCAGCATTGGGCTGGTTTCTAGTTAGCCTGGCTATCTGGCATGGCTTCGCCGACGGATTAGCCTCTACTTTCAGCCTTATGCGTGAGGCTCTGCCCTCGATTGAAGGTGAAAGACCTCCGTTTCTGAATCCGGATAAGGTCTGGGTCTACCAATTTATTGTGCTAACCACCGTCATCTTTTGCGCGGTTTGGTTTTTCATCGATAGGAACAAATGGTATTGGTGGGCAGTCTGCGGCACAGCGGTCATTTTGTTAGTGACGTACTTTCAAGTCCAACTTTCCGTATGGCTGAACAATTGGTATGGCGACTTCTACGACCTGTTACAGCTGGCACTATCAGAAAAAGGGACCAGCAAGGTCACAACAGAACAGTTCTACGGTCAATTACTCACGGCCCTATACATATTGGTACCAAACATCATTATTTTGGTGACCTTCGCTTTCTTCACCTCTCACTATGTGTTCCGGTGGAGAACAGCCATGAACGAATACTACATGGCTCATTGGAGCAAGCTACGAACCATCGAAGGCGCTGCTCAACGCGTTCAAGAAGACACCATGCGCTTTGCGGGCATTATGGAGGGCCTGGGTTCAGCTTTCGTTAGCTCCATCATGACGCTTATTGCCTTCCTTCCACTACTATGGACGCTCTCCAAAGAAGTTACTGAACTACCGTTGCTTGGGGCCATCGATGGCTCGTTAGTATTTCTCGCCTTACTCTCCGCCGCATTCGGTACGGTGTTGCTGGCGGCAGTTGGCTATCGCCTACCCGGCCTCGAATTCAATAATCAGAAGGTCGAGGCTGCCTACAGAAAAGAATTAGTCTACGGAGAAGACAGTGACGAACGCGCTGCGCCACCCACCGTGAAGGAACTCTTTGGTGGTGTTCGTCAAAACTACTTTAAGCTGTACTTTAACTATCTCTATTTCAACGTCTTTCGATACGCCTACCTACAAGGCGCAAACTTTATCCCACTGATTGCCTTAGGGCCGACCTTTGTGGCAGGTGCCATTACTTTCGGTATCTATCAGCAAATCAGCAATGCGTTTAATCGAGTCGAAAATTCGTTTCAATTTTTGGTGAATTCGTGGACAACGATTGTCGAGCTGATGTCTATCTATAAGCGACTAATCGCTTTTGAATCGGCGATCGATGTGGAAACACGTCCAGGTGGTGATACAGCCTTAGTCAGCTAGACGATCAGTAAGGCCATTGAGGCCTCACGTGAAACGATAAATTGAGGGCCGCATAAAGCGGCCCTTTTTTATTTATCCCATAGGCTCAAGCGATTCCTTATATTCAGGAATCTTATCGATATAACTCTGAGTCCCGGCATCCATCATGGC
>CAZCKD010000064.1:0-13956 GCA_964498925.1 uncultured Granulosicoccaceae bacterium | reverse complement strand
ACCGATACATCCTCACCTATTTCCACATCGCCGATAACGGATGCGTCAGGTGCAATGAAGGCACTATTGCTGACTCTGGGACGTTTGTTCTTAAACGCATACAACATGACGATGCTTCCTGAAAACGTTGACCTGAACATGGTAACGCAGCCGGCCTGAAATGACTAAACGAGACATCCCGCACACTATAAACAAACCGGGATAACAGTTATAAGAAGCACAACATCAACAGCACTACAGGTTACTTTTCCACGCCCGATAGGTTTTTCAGGGAAGACGAGTTGTTTTAGTAAACCATGAGCCAGACAGAAGTATTGCTAACCGCAAGGTCACAAACGACGCCTGCGTCAACGCGACAGAGACGCAAATTGGCAGATGCCATCCTGCGCCCGTTTCAACAATACAAACTACTCGCATGGTTGCTGGGCTCTACAGTACTAGTGGCGTTTCTACTGGGTGTTTTTCTTTACATCGCATTTGGCCACATGATTGGCACACTGGCCAGTGACACCGGTACGGGAAACTATTACGGCGAACTTATCGGCGTCCAGCTAATCAATCTGTTTAGATACGGCGGCGCATTATTCACTCTCTACGCCATATTACTCACCGCCGTTTGCATCACTTACACACATCGCGTTGTCGGGCCACTAGTGCCCTTTGATCGCCATGTTGATGCACTCAATCAGGGTGACTATTCTCATCGTATTCAGTTAAGGAAAAACGATTTACCACTGATGGTTGAGCATGCGG
This sequence comes from uncultured Granulosicoccaceae bacterium, assembly GCA_964498925.1. Classification (GTDB taxonomy): domain Bacteria; phylum Pseudomonadota; class Gammaproteobacteria; order Granulosicoccales; family Granulosicoccaceae; genus Granulosicoccus. Next base: position 13,203 of record CAZCKD010000064.1, on the reverse strand, counting down.
AAAAACTCAACAGCCTTGCTGAAACGCTGGAAACCAGACACACCTCGTCTCAGCAATAGCGGCTGAATCGTTCAGCCCATAAATTGGAAAAAATGCAGAGGTTGAGAATAAATTCCAGTGGCCAGCACGCCAATCAACTCCGTAACAACGACTCCACTTCCCGCCCCAACGACAAAAGCCTACTGTCGTGATTCAAAGGCATCGTAATCTGCATGCCTGTCGGCAAACCGCTCTGATGCATCGGCAAAGATAAACCGCACATATCGAGTAAGTTACCGGGCTGCGTGTTTCGTGATGCCAGTAGAGCACGTTCATGAGTTGCATCGTTTTCTAATTCGGACACCGGCATCGGAACAAACGGCACCGTTGGCGACATCCACACATCGACCTCGTTAAACGTTTTATTCGCTGCAGCTATAAGCTCTTTTCTTCGCTCTAGCGCTTTTAAATATGCATGCGCCGGCACATCCAAGCCGACCGAGGCACGATCGTTTGTCACTGTATCAACGCCGTCTCGAAAAGATAGATATCTTTCGGGAGTCAAGTATTGAATGAGTTCAGGAGGCGCAATCGCTGTGAACAGAGGAATGCGCTCATGTACAGCGGGAAATTTAATGGGCACTCGTATGGCACCGTGCTCCTCCAACAATTGACACACGCGTTCAAAATCTTTCGCCACTGAGTCATCAAGATCCTCAAAAAACAGGTCTTCAACAATGCCTATTCTCAACCCCTTGATACTCATCTTTTCATTAGCTTTTTCGCCAGTGAACAACTGATGCATGATCGATGCATCATCAACGCAGCGACAGAGCGGCCCGACTGAATCCAGTGTTTTCGACAATGAAAAAATGCCATCCAACGGCCAACGACCCACAGACGTTTTATGCCCCACGAGCCCGGTAAAACAGGCCGGTATTCGAATGGATCCGCCTGTATCCGTTCCTAAAGCCAACCCGACCAAACCAGCTGCCGTTGATACTGCCGAGCCGCTGGATGATCCGCCGGGAATGCGGTGCGTTGATCGGTCCACCGGGTTCCAAGGTGTCCCTCTGGACTCATTGACACCAGTGGCCCCTAATGCAAATTCAACGGTTTTGGTTTTTCCCATAATCACGACACCGGCACTGCGCAGTGTTGAAACGATGCGTCCTTCTGTGTCGATCAGGTCGTCTAGCTCGGCGTTTGAACCATAGGTTGTGGGCATACCATTGACATGCATAATGTCTTTTATCCCCATGGGCAGTCCCATCAAAGGCCCGAGATCGGTTCCGCTTGCTAAGTATTGATCCATCAATACAGCGGTAGACATTGCACTCTCTGCCGCAACATACTCAAATGCATTTAAAGAGGCGTTAGCCGAAATTTTATCGATACAGAATTGCGTGGTTTGAGCAAATGTCAGCTCACCTCGGCGTACACGCTGCCCCCACTCGCTAATTCCTTCAGCGAACAAGTCATTATCAAGAGAGTCTAAATTCATCAGGCTTAAGTCTCCAATAAGAATCGCGCTTAGCTAGCGCAATTGAAATGCTCTGCATGCGTTAGGCTGAATTTCCCTGTTGCTAAAAATGCTAACGTTTGAGCAATAGCGGTTTCATCTTTCATAATAAAAGGATGTGATACCGGCAATGTCAGCATCGCACACATACCTTCCAATCGCGCACTCTCCACCGATACTTTGCCGTCATCGGGATTATCCAGAAAGAGGGATAAAATCAGGTTAACGGATTGGGTACCTGCGATAACGCCTGTTGGCGCTTTTATTGGGCCAAGCTGCATGGGAATGCTGTTCTCATCGGTGCCTAACTGCAAAAAAGCCGGACCGTTAAATTGGGTTACGCCGGGGACATTTTTCAGGCTATCCACGACAGCACTTCCATGATTGGGCGGCGCCAGCATGACAATACGACCTAGGGATTCAATAGCGTTATTACTCAAATAATGACGGATAAGAATGCCGCCCAAAGAGTGAGTGACAAAGTGGGTAACAACTGACTTTTCACCACATTCTGCAAGCCCACTTGAAACGGCTTGATCGCTGAGCATCTCGATAGGAAAGTCTCTCGACGAGTAGTCTATGTTGGCAACTTTATAACCGACATCTTCTAACGCTTTTTCCATCACCGCAAACGATGCAGCCGTCCTGGCCAATCCGTGCAATAGAACGACACAAGCACCGGATGTGATCTCATCATTCTCATTTGCCTCATCGACTTCCAACGTCTCTGCCTGCACGGGAATACTGACGTAAAGAACGATGAGCAAAATCTGTAATATCAAGAAGCGTTTTTCGAACATGAGACCTACATTGAACCGCAAGACTTAGAAAAAACGTTAACTACAAACATAGCGCGAACCCTACTCGAACCCTACGCGAACCCTATAGGCAGGTCCATCGATCAGCGCAAAGCGATGGCCTAAGGGTTATTGAACCCGCGACCATTTGGACCGCTCGCAATTCGTTGTTTACGCTTGGATTCTCGATGGACGGTATAAAGCGATGCCAGTACGATAATGCCAGCACCCACCCACGTTGTCATCGACGGTAACTCACTGAATATCAACCAACCGAATAAGGTGGCGTAAACCAAGCGAACGTAATCCAGCGATGCAAGCATTGAAGCTTCGCCATAAGCAAAGGCATAGATGTTCGCCTTCTGCGCGTAATAAGCAACGAAACCAATCGCAGCCAATATGGCCCACTCCCGTGGAGTTGGAGGGACCCACATAATTGCTGCAGGAACAGCCATTATCAACCCTACGCCGATTGCCTGATAGGCCAGAATGGTATTGGGCGAGTCGGTACGCGATAGCTTTCGGATAATCACCATGACCATTCCGGCACTCGCCGCAGCGGTCAATGCCATAAGGCCATAGATGGAGTAACCGGTAGAACCGGGCTTAAGCATGACCAGAACGCCAAGAAAACCGACGACAACAGCTGTCCAGCGGTAAACACCCACTGTCTCCTTCAAGATAAGCACAGCGAAAATAGTGACGAAGAAGCTCTTGGCAAACCCGATAGCTGTTGCATCCGCCAATGGCATGTTGATCACGGCGCTAAAGCCGAACGTCATTGCGATGAGTGCCAAGCCCATTCTCGCTGCGTGCAAGTGCAGGTTGTCTGTTTTAAGGGAACCGGGGAACGTTTTCATTAACTGCGGCGCAATCATGAGAGTCATGCCCAACTGCCTTAAAAACAGTATTTGCACAACAGGAAGCCTCTCACCTGCAGTCTTTATCAACACGACCATTAATGAGAAACCGAAAGCGGCGACCATCAAGATCATCGCCCCCTTTACATTGTCCGATTGCTTGTCAAATAAATTCAAGAGCGCAGAGCTCGTGGTAAACGAACATGCGCAATCAAAAACGAAGCTTTCAGCTTAGCGATAAATTTACCCACTCGTGTTGGCTTGTGGTTCAGTTTTGTTTCTGGTCGGGTCGCCAACGATAATGAGCACGTCCCGATAACTGCGTAAATTGGGCTCACGCGGATTAACAGCGGTAAAACGAAAAACATGCTCACCTTGATCTCGCTCACCGGTTTGCCAGAAAAATGTGCGACTACCATCTTCGTTTGAATCGAAGCTGGCATCTCTTGGAATTCTGTCAACCAGCAGCACAGGGACCGACCCGTCTTCAGAAGACGGACTTACACGAAAAGAGACTATTCGACCAGCACTAACCACTTGATTAGCTAAGGGCGGAATTTTCGGTACGTCCGGATCTTGGAATGTATCCGGCTTCGGAGGTGGTTCAACAGTTAAAAGCATGCCCGCCTCAGCATTGCTGCTTCTCTCGGCCCGCTCTACCGCCTGGAAGCTTATTTCGTAACGACCATGTTGCTCAGCTGTAGGCGTCCACCGAAAAACATAGCCCTTTTGTAAATCGTGCATGAACATCGCACCCGGTGGCAGGCCGCCAGCCGACAACTGAATAGTTGAGGGATTCAGTGTAAAAATCCACTCCCACTCCTCTCCAGAATTAAGTTTCTGTTCTTCAAACGGACCGAAGGGTAATGATTCGGTAACCTCCGTGGCGACCGATGCCTGGGCTCGGACAAGTAATACACGTGAATCGAGGATAGCGCCGGTATCAACATCACGGGCGACGATGTTCATATCGACTTCTGTTTCCAACGACGGCGGACTTTGCCAAAGAACTTGCAGACGACCTTCGCGGTCAACCAGAAGCCTCGCGTTCGAGGGCGAACTTTCCAATCGCAACTCAATGCGCTTACCTTCGACCGGGGTGAAATCGATCGGGAAAGTCAGGAGATCACCCGGCTCTAACGTTTGGGGTTCGATCGGCGCGAGGATATCGGCGAATGATGCGGAAGCTATCAGCATCGATACAACCGCAGCCACACTAGCTAGTACCCGTGAGGGTAAAAAGCAGCTCTTGGCAACGCTTGAAGTCATATCAACATAATACTCGCATGAGTGACGAGGAACCTGCCTTCAGTTAAACAATTCGACAGATTTCTTCAACACAGATAACAATGTAGCCCACCGTGCAATATTTACCCTGCCTTTCTGAACGTCAAGTTCCAACGATGTGGACCCAATACCGGGTGAGTCGTTGGCTTAAGTTTTCTGACACCATGAAAAAAACGTCTGGACGGCCCACCAAAAACGATGACATCGCCGTCAGTCAAATCAACGGATGTCGATTTACCCGTCCGCTCGGGTCCGACAACAAAAAATCGCGCTGAAATGCCTAAGGACACAGACACGATAGGTTGAGAGAAATCCACTTCGTCCTTGTCTTGATGCGCGCCCATTTGCGTGCCAGGCGCATAGTGATTGATCAAGCACGAGTCGGGCGAAAAACCAGCATAACCGGCTGCAAGAGCGGCGGATTGTGCAAGCTCAAACAGAACTGCTGGCATAGCGGGCCAAGGCTCCCCGCTCAGTGGATCGCAGTCCACGTACCGGTACCCTTTCCGATCAGAGATCCATCCAAGGTCCCCGCAGCTGCTCGTCTCCACAGACATTTTAAAGCCCCTGGATGTTTGCATCTGGCGCAAAGGAGCGATCGTCAAAACCGACTGAACGGCTACAAAAGTCTGGGCGGAATCGGCGAACGACGGCAATAACCTCATTCCGGGGCAAATATCCACAGCTTCGTCAAACAGATTCATAAGCAGATTTTACGTCCATGATGACATTTTTAGGTCTTTTATTACCCGCATTCGGGCAAATATTTTGCCTTTTGGATATTTTTTTACCAATATACCGTCCATGCTGAACACACACCCTCATCAAGACCTTATCGAGCACCTTTGCCGACAGAGCGCAATGAGCCCCACAGAGGCTCAACGTCTGGTTAGCGAGGTTCTCGCCTTCTACGACGAATCAGTATCCGACTATGTTCGCCGACGGCACCACGATCTACAGAGATCAGGCATGAGCAATAAAACCATTTACGACCAGATTGCCAGCGAACTCACTGACCATCGTTTCGCGGCAGAACCAATGACAGAGCGTCAAATCAGGCGAACTATCTACGGGTAAGCCACTTATAAAACCCGTAAATAACGACTCCAAAAAGTGACTCTTAGTTAGAACTTTAAACATAGTAAACGCGCTTTCAAAAAAAGCGTTTTTATCCATCAAAACAACATTACAAGCAATCATAAACCGAAGCCTTGTTCACAGCTAACAATCGGTTCACCCTCGAAAAAAGAGCTAAATCCTATGTGCGGAATTATCGCCTACACCGGCCAACAATCAGCATCACACGTCCTCATGGGCGGTCTTAAAATGCTCGAATACAGAGGCTACGACTCTGCTGGCATTTCTGTCATCCACAGAAAGCGCATTAAAACGATCAAGGCCGCTGGAAAACTCTCTGTACTTCAAGATCTGCTGCCTGACACAGTAAACGGCAAATGCGGTATCGGACACACGCGATGGGCAACCCATGGTGCAGCCACCGATATAAACGCCCATCCACACATGGACACCGCAGGTCGATATGCCATTGTGCACAACGGCATCATCGAAAATGCGGATAGTCTCCGAACTCATTTGCATAGTATCGGAGTCACCACACAATCGGAAACCGATACCGAAGTGCTTGCTCATTTGTTAGCCAATCATGGCGGCGCTCTCATCGATGCAATGAGAGCTGTGCTGCAAGTCGTCCAGGGCACCTATGGTATTGCGGCCATTGATAGCGAATCGCCCGGCACCATTGTTGTCGCTCGACAAGGAAGCCCGGTCATTCTTGGTATTGGTGACGGTGAAATGCTGGCGGCATCTGATATTTCAGCACTCTCACGACATACCCGGGAAATCATTCATCTGGACGATGGCGAAGTGGCAGAACTGACGCCTACCGGTTTCACGGTAACGACACTGGACGCAAGCCCGGCAGAGAAATCGAGCCTCACACTGGAAGGCAATTTCGAGACATACGACAAAGGCGGCTACGAGCATTTTTTACATCGTGAGATTCACGAACAAGATGCGGTTGTTGAAAGAACTATCAGCGGTCGATTGGACACCCGATTCGCAACGGCACATCTAGGTGGCCTGAACCTACAAGCGCGCGATCTTCTGAAGATTCGCAGAGTAAAAATTCTGGGTTGTGGCTCTGCCTACTACGCGGCCTTAAGCGGTGCCTGTATGATTGAAGAGTTAACACGGCTGCCAAGTAGCGCAGAGCCGGCGGCAGAGTTTCGTTATCGAAACCCGATCATTGAGGCCGAAACGCTGTACATCGCTGTTAGTCAGTCTGGCGAGACCTTCGATACATTGGCAGCAGTTCGCGAAATTCGTCGTAAAGGTGGATTTGTTCTAGGCGTTGTAAACAGTGTGGGTAGCACAATAGCCCGTGAGGTTGATGGCGGCATCTACATGCACGCCGGACCTGAAGTGTCAGTAGCGTCAACGAAAGCCTACACCAGCATGCTAACTGTATTTTCTTTGTTAGCACTTATGTTTGGCAGACTACGAGATGTCTCACCACAGAGAGGCTCTTCTATTGTCAGCGCCATTGCCGAACTGCCCGATCACATAAGACAGGCCTTACAACTGGAAGAGGAAGTCGCGGCGACAGCCGAACACATTTTTAACGCTAAAACCGCTTTTTATCTAGGCCGAACCATGGCGTATCCAATTGCTTTAGAAGGTGCACAAAAAATCAAGGAGATTTCTTATATTCATGCTGAAGCCTATCCCGCATCAGAACTAAAACACGGCCCTCTAGCTTTGGTTACCAAAGACACGCCTTGTATTATCATCCTTCCTGATGATGAGTTGCTGACAAAATCATTGTCTTCTCTGGAGGAGATTAAAGCCAGGGGCGCACGGGTCATTGCCATCACAGATTCTGACAATGAGCAGATAGAAAAACTTGCAGATCACGTGATAAAAGCACCCAAGGTGGAATCCCTGCTAAAACCCATTGTCTTAGGAATAACGCTTCAATTACTGGCCTACCACACAGCGCTTAAACTTGGACGCGATATCGATCAACCACGAAATCTAGCCAAGAGCGTGACGGTTGAATAAAGCTAACAGAATTTTTCAGCCGTGATTAATCATTAACTGGCAAGTCTCTAACAGCAATGTAGGCATCAACCGCCGTACAGGCGTTTTCTCCACACAATAGCGGGTTAATCTCCATCTCAACGAGACGATCCCCCAGTTGCAACGCCGCTTTTTGGACCGATAACAACGCGTCAATGAGCACATCACGATTAACAGGTGGCTTTCCGCGAAAGCCATTTAACAGCGGAGCGCATCGAAGCCGGGACAACTGAACTTCTAACTCGTCCCGGTGCGTTGGCAACAGACAATGGGCAGAATCTTTCAATACTTCTGTCGTTATTCCACCGGCGCTGATGGTCATGAGTAATCCATGCACGGGATCGTGGATGACGCTTACCAGCAGTTCAGCAATAGTGTCGTCAACATATTCTTCAACCAGGCAGCCACCGTCGCAATCGATTCTCTTGATGGCTCGTTCTAAAGATCGCCTGTCGCGTACACCCAGCTCAATGGCGTTAGCCTCACTTTTATGCACAACCCCTAAGCCTTTTACGACCACAGGGTAATTAAACGCAGATGAGGCTTTGTCTAAAGCACGGCTTAATCGACGCGAAGAACGTACATCGGCAAACGATAGCCGGATATTGGTGGGAACAGACACACCGTAGCGATTTAGCCAACGTTTAGCCGTGCTCTCATCCAATGGCCGTGGATCACTACTACCTGATGTAGCAGGTTTGACCAAACCCCACGCTTCTTGACTCACTTGACGGGCGCTGCGCCTGATGGACGCAAAGTCTGACCCACCAACCAAGGACAGCGAAGCACCACCCATAGTTGCATTACTGGATCCATCAGCCAACCAGACAGGTTCAGCCTGTTGGCGATGCGCCGCGGCTTCCAGCCAGGCAGCGTTGTAGAGTGCTTTCAAACCGTCACCCATTCCGCATAAGGCAACAACATCTTGCTCAGCTAGGGACTTGCTAATAGATTCGGGCATATTTTCAGGCAAGCTAGCGATGACCGCACCAACACCGCCCCAAGGTCGGACCACGGATACAAAGGCATCCAACGCGCGCTGCCAGGATGGCGCTTCACAACGATCCAGCCGAGGAAAATCCAGTACTAACAGCGCAATGTCTGCCAATGTTGATTCCGTGTCTACGTTGACCTCTCCGGCCGGCGCTTTAACCTGCAACATGCCAGCAACCATTTTCTGCATAGCGGGTATGTCATCCCAAATCACGGTGTGATAGTCCAAAGGATTGGCCAATGCGATGTCTTGTCCCAGCACATCACGAAGATCGTCAATTTGCGCTTTTTCGAGCGTCGGGAACGTCAGTTTGGCAGCCACGCCCATATCCGAGACCAACGCCGCTTCTCCGCCTGAACAACTCATAGAAAAAGTGCGAGTGCCCTTCACCTTACGTTTGAGATTCAGTACCTTCAATGTTTCTACAAATTCGCCTATTCCTCGAACACGACACATACCCAACCGTTCGATAAATGCACTGGCCGCGGCATCGTTACCCGATAGTGAGCGTGTGTGCGACATTAATGCAGCTCTGGCCAAAGGTGTAACGCCGGTTTTTAATATAACTATTCGCTTACCTAAATCTGCAGCATGACGTGCTAATAATTCAAATGCCCGAACGTCTGCAAAGCCCTCAATGTGCAGGCCAAGGGCATTCACCCGCTTATCCGAAATCACAGCCATGGCCATATCGGCAAGACTGGTTTGCGCTTGATTGCCAGCCGTCAGCAGATAGGCAATCGGCAAGCCTCGTTGTTGCATCGATAAATTGATCGCAATATTCGACGACTGCGTGATGATTGCAACACCACTGTCGACCGAGCATCCACCGTGCTGGTCCGGCCATAACGCAACATCATCCAGGTAATTAATAAGCCCATAACAATTGGGACCAATGACAGGCATGTCACCCGCCACGTCAACCAATCGGGACTGACGGGATTCAGCATCGGCATCCTGGTCAGCGGTTTCGCTAAACCCGGCAGCAAAGCAGATCACACCACCTGCGCCCATCTCACTTAACGAACGGACGACATCGATGGTTGCATCATTATTAACGCCGACGAAACAGGCATCCGGTGCTCCGGGAAGATCGTCGATGCTGGCAAGGCACTTTTCACCGCCGAGCGTTTCTCGCTTGGGGTTAACGGGCCATATTTCACCGGAGAAACCCGCTGCCCGACACTGCTCCACAACAGCAGCTGCCCAGTGTCCGCCAAAGACAGCAATTGTTCTGGGCTTAAGTAATCGGTCTAGCCGCTCATTTAACATCGTTAATCTACAAACTCACTGGAGGACAGGACACGTATCGAGCGGACTATACACTTTGCAGCTCTCAAGACAAGGGGCCACAGACAGATAACTGAATGGACAGCAATCTCACTAATCTTACCGGTGCTTTTCAGCGGAAGAACTCCCGCGCCCCATCAATCCAAACCTCATCAACGTTAAGATCGCGGACATCCGGAGAGATCAATGGATTTCCTGAAAGCACAACGAAATCTGCCAATTTTCCGACTTCGAGCGATCCTCGATCGTGTTCCACACGGTTCTGCCAGGCTGCATCAATGGTCAGCCCGCGCAATGCTCTCTCGGGACTTATCGCAAACTCAGCCCCCAGTATGTCCCCCGCATAAGTTTCTCGGTTTGTTGAGCTCCACATAATGTCGAGCGGTGAGATCGGGGTCACGGGAGCATCTGAATGCAGCGAGAATTTAACCCCCTCTTTTTGCGCCAACGACAATGGACTGATTCTCGCCGCTCTTGTCTTATCCAGGATCACGTCTTTGTACCAATCGCCCCAGTAGTAAGTGTGGGCAGGAAAAAATGACACGCTGATATTCAAGGCCGCTAATGTCTTCAACTGATCGGGTCGGACCAGCTGCCCATGGACCAGCACGTGCCGGGCATCAGTTCGCGGATTGGCTTGTTGGGCAGATTCAACAGCTTCTATGATCAAATCAATAGCAGCGTCACCATTGCCATGAATAGCCAGATGAAACCCTCTATCGTGATAACGCTTTACCAACTCAGTAAAGTCTTTCGGTGGTAGATGAGGAAACCCCCTATCCCGCCCGGATTCATATTCGCCCAGATAGGGTTGCGTCACCCAGGCTGTTCTTCCTTGAGGACTACCATCGGCAATGAGCTTGATTGAAGATAGAAAGAATTCTTCGGGATCCGACGACCATTCCAACGACTCCGCAAGACTCAGCTCAGTCGGATCGGCCTCCGATTCCTGCAATACCGCCGCAAGTTTATGAGCCACTTTTTTGTGCGCCGGCCACATGATCAAACGCATCGGCAACACACCTAACCTTTGCGCCCATCTCAATAAACGCATGGTGGCAATATCAGCAAAACCATTTTGAGCAGTCGTTACGCCTGCGGCTAAATACTCGTCACGTGCGGATAAAAACGCACTCAACAAACGTCTGTAGGAAATCTGATCGAGCAGGAAGCGCATAGGCGCAGCTTCATCCTCTTGCAGAAGACCGTTATGAGAAGAGTCTGCCAAAGCGCGTCGAACAGCAGCAAGACGAACTTGATTAGTGAGAATGTCGTCCAGATCGGTAGCCATCATCTGTAGCGCCATTGTATTAGCGACTCCCATGTGCCCGGATCGGTGCCAAAGGTAGACAGGGTTGTCCGGTGCAATATCATCAAGCTCAGCACGGCTGGGGTGACGACCTTCTGACAGATTAGCGTCGTCATAGTTAAATCCAATGATCCAGTCACCGGCGTTGCTTGCCGATTCGGCACGCCCCAAGACTTCCAGCAAATTTTGCAATGTTGCAACAGTTCCCATTGGTGGTGGTGTGAGGTCAAGCCCAGCGTGGACTAATCCTGAACTTGGGAAGTGGCTGTGCGCATCTATGAACCCTGGCAATACCGTTTTGCCAGACATATCGAAGAGACGGGTAAACGCAGGTAATTTCTGTCTGAGATTGGACTCCTCGCCTATGGCAATAACCTTTCCGCCACGAAACAGCATGGCGTCTGCTATCGGAGCCGCCTCATTCATAGTCAAAATACGGGCGTTAACTAGAAGACTATGGCGATTTTGAGAGAAAGCCACCGCAGAGAAAACAATGGCAGCGAAAGCTGCGATAATTGCGGTGCGCATCAAGTTTTTCATTGAATAAAAAGACAACAGAATGAAGGAACCGTTGCACTCATCAAGGCTTCTTTCCTGTGATTACGTATACTGACCTGCATTCTTTCTAGGAGTTTCGTCGATGAACGGTGTCAGACCAACATCCTCATCCAGCTTGCCTTGGCCTCGATGGTCGCTTATCTGCTTGTTTGCGTTCATATTATCAGCCACAGCAAACTCTGCTGCGTTAGCGCAGAGCATCGATACTGTCGGCCCTGTTATTGAGCTTGAAGAGCTGGCCGAAGCCGAAGTCGATAACTCCCAGGTCTTCACTGTGCAGATTGCCGAAGACGTCGCTCTTAAAGACGCCACTCTATACTATCGCCGTGAAGGTCAGTTGCCATTCACACCAGCTCCCATGCAACCGCTGGGCGATACTGGCTACTTTAGTGTCTCCATCCCTACCGATGATTCCGACTTCCGAACCATCGAGTACTACGTGCAAGCTCGAGATGAAGCCGGTAACAGAACGGTAAGTGGATTTGCATTCGACCCCTATCAACGACGTTTGCAACCCTCCTCTAAACGCGCAGATATCCTCAGTGCCCCCGAGCCGACCGTTGAACCCATACAACCCGAAGTCGCTTCTACTGATGGCACGCCATCCATCTTCCAACAACGCTGGTTTCAAATTACACTCGGCGTGGTCGCCGTAGGATTACTGGCCTCTGTTGCAGGTGGTGGCGGGGATGATTCCGAAGTTGTTCCTTTGACCTTTAATTTGCAGTAGGCGCAAAGTCATGAGAAATCGAACTCGTAACCACGCCCTGACGGCAACCTCTATCGTTGTTACCGCCTTATTGAGCGCCTGTTCAAGTGGCGGCTCGGTAACTGTCCTGGACGCCGATCCAAATGTTAACGTCGAACTGCCAACCCAGCTCATCGACGCTGCTAACGTCATCAACGAAAACCTGAGCCCGACCATTGTGCTATCAACGGGTGCAAGCGTCAGCCTGCAGCGTGTTCAAAACAATGACTGGAGCGGAGTCATCAACGTAACTCCTGGCACTCAGTTTACGGCGACTGTCACTTGGCGAGAAAACATCAATGGACGAGAACTGCCTTTAGCATCCTTAGAACGAACCATTGAAATTACGAGTGATGGCGCGGTCATAGAACTTAATAGAACGGAATATCAGACGAGCTTCGATGCCGATTCGGATGGCATGACCAATCTAGAAGAACGCATCGACGACACCGACCCGTTCAATCCGCCGGCACAAACCGATGAAACAAACGGTAATTCGGATGCAGGCAATGCGCCGGCTCCGATTAACACTGATCAAACCGCCGAACCCAACACTCCCGAGACCCCTGTCGCTAATGATGATGGCAACACGGGCACTGGAAATGGTTCGAACCAAGAACCGGTTGAAGGCGATAATCAAACAGCCGGGACTGACCAAGGCTCATCCGGCACCGGTAGTGATACCGGTTCTGGTACAACGACAAGTACGAGTTCGAGTAGCACGTCAGGTTCAAACGGAAGCACAAGTACTGGTACAAGC
>CAZCKD010000063.1:0-17660 GCA_964498925.1 uncultured Granulosicoccaceae bacterium | reverse complement strand
ATTGCCCGGCGACTGCCGTTTGGACAGTCACCGGGCAACGTTAACTACAGTTCCTTACGGAACGTGACTTTATCGTCGCCTGCGTCATAGTAGTCGCGGATGCAAGCTTCCTTGTCATAGCCAAGTTGTTCATAGAACGATCTTGTTCTCACAAATTGAGCTGTCCCCGACGTCTCTACAAGCAGTACGCGTACACCCCGTTTTTTCAACGTGGCTTCCACATACGTCATCATTGATTGTCCAATACCTTCGCCGTGTCGATCTGGATGAACGGCAATAAGCAACAAGTTCCAGGTGCCGTTCGTCATTGGCTCAGGCGCGCAATAAGTGACTGCTTGTACACCATGATCGTCGTAGCTTAGCCAGAATTCCTGTTCCTTTTCTGGGACGGAGTCCGCTGAGAACATATCGTCCAGGTATTCAGATGGAAACAGTTCCGTTGCGTCAATCACAGCTTTAATGGCGTCTAAGTCTTGAGGCTTAGAAGGCCGGATTTTGGAATTACTCATGTTAATTTGCTCAAATTTAAGGCAATAAGATACGCTTGCCGACATCGGAAGATGTTGGCAAATACGCTGTTTAAGGTGCTCCCTCTCGGGAACGTCTTAACAGGTGGTACCGAACCTCAACATGAAAACTCCAAAAGAAGTGGAGACCAATTCTCCACGAATCACAGTATACGCAATTTCAGGTGCCCTTCAATTATCAGTTCTCCTGATAACGCTCGCCCATAATCCAAGTCTGATCAATACAACGATCATCACCCAGCATCAACACTGTAAAGAGCCTGTCTTGCCAGGCTGTCTGTGATGATGTGCGGCGTTTAAGGAGGGGGGTGGCCCCTTCGTCAATGACGAGAAAATCTGCTTCTTTACCTGGCGCAAAGTTTCCGATATGCGCATCTAAGTCAAGCGCGGCAGCACCGCCGAGAGTCGCTAAATAAAATGCCTGCTGTGCCGTGAGTGATTGTTTTTGAAGTTGTTGGATTTTATAGGCTTCGTTACAGGCTCTTATAATAGAGAAACTATCACCGCCGCCGACATCACTACCTAAGCCATGACGCACCTTATGTTTGTTGGCACTTTGCATATCGAACAAGCCACTACCGATAAACAAATTTGAACACGGGCAGTGGGATACAGCAGCATCAGCTTTGGCCAGTCGTTTCCATGCATTGTCTGATAGGTGGATGGAGTGTGCGAACACGGAACGCTTTCTAACAAGGTCGAATTTTTCGTAAACTGCCAGATAGTCTTGAACATCAGGGAATAGTTCGCTAACCCAACGACACTCATCGGCATTCTCTGCCATATGCGTATGCATATGAACCGTTGGGTTTTTATCGAGTAGTTGCCGGGCAACATCCAATTGCTCTGGCGAACTGGTTGGTGCAAATCGTGGTGTGACGGCATAGCCCAATCTGTCTACATCGTGCCAGCGATCAATCAGTGCCTGGCTATCGCTTAGCGCGGACTCCGGCGTGTCTAATAAGTTATCCGGCGCATTTCTATCCATCATGACTTTGCCGCAAATCATGCGCAGCCGACGGGCTTGAGCTTGGGTGAAAAATGCGTCGACTGATTCCGGGTGGACAGTGCCGAATACCAGTGCGGTCGTTGTACCGTTGCGTAATAGTTCGTCTAAAAAGAAACTAGCCGTTTTTTCGCCAAGCTCAGCGTCTGAGTAACGAGCTTCCTCGGGAAATGTATACCGCTCCAACCAGTCTAATAATTGTGTGCCGTAGCTAGCGATGACATCGACCTGTGGGAAGTGCACATGAGTGTCAACGAACCCCGGGACAATCAAGCGATCGCTCAGGTCGACCATCTGTGCATATTCAGGAACGGTGATTTGATCTTCACGGCCAAAGCCTGCCACCAGGCCATCTTCCACGAGCAGGATTCCGTTATCAATATATTCGACCGCATCGTCCGCACCGTCTTCCGGGTTTCCCAGACAGTGCAGGAAGCTGGCTCGAATTGCCGTTGCTCGATTTACCATTTTGTCAAACTCGATAGCAGGTATAGAATGTCCGTGCTCTCTTCGACAGAAAAGGGCGGATGTCTAAGGGTGCCTCAAAAACGCCCCTTTGTGCAAAAGCGGGTTATGATCGAATGAGATGATGGATTCAGCAGATACAACAGTTCCGCTCGTCAAAATGACGGGTATTTCGAAAGCATACCCGGGTTGTCTGGCTAACGATTCCATCGACATCACCCTAACGCCTGGTCGCGTTCACGCCTTGCTGGGTGAAAACGGTGCCGGTAAAAGCACGCTGGTCAAAATCCTGTACGGAATTTTGGCGCAGGACGATGGCACCATAGAATGGCAAGGCAAGCCTGCTGATATCCGTTCACCGGCCATCGCCCGCGAGCTGGGTATCGCGATGGTGTTCCAGCATTTCTCTCTCTTTGATTCCCTGACGGTTCTGGAGAACATCGCTCTAGGCATGGATGTCGATGCAGATGCCGAGCTCAGAGAACAGATTATTGTTGTCTCCACGCGCTATGGCTTGCCCTTAGAGCCCGACAGATCGGTTTTCACGCTATCTGTTGGAGAGCGGCAGCGCATCGAAATTGTCAGGTGTCTACTGCAGAATCCTAAGCTGTTAATCATGGATGAGCCGACGTCTGTTCTAACGCCGCTTGAGGTCAATGAACTGTTCGAAACGCTGTCTCGTTTGGCCGAGGAAGGCATGGCTATTTTGTACATAAGCCATAAGCTTGAGGAAATAAAACAGCTCTGTCATGACGCGACCATCCTTCGTGGTGGGCGAAAGGTCGCTACCGCTGATCCGCGTACAGAAACTGCGCAAGGTCTGGCATCGTTGATGATGGGGGCTGATGTTCCCATGCTGGCAAAACGAACGGCCAACCCGGCTGGTGATGCGCTGTTAGAACTGGTTGGTTTGGACTTTCCGGCTGCCGATCAAAACAGCATCGCGCTGCAAAACATCTCACTGCAGGTGCAAGCAGGTGAGATTGTTGGCATTGCCGGTGTCGCTGGAAACGGTCAAGACGAATTAATGCAAGTTATCGCCGGTGAAGCGCTGGTTAAATCTAACGATGCCTTGGTATTGAAAGGGCGACCGGTAGGACGAGTGGGTGCTGGTGACCGTCGTCAACAAGGTTTGTGTTCAGTTCCAGAAGAACGCCTCGGTCACGCAGCTGTTCCCAGTTTGTCTTTAACTGAAAATGTGTTTCTAACGGCTCACCACAGAAAAGCATTACGCCTTGGTGGGCTTATTTCTTCCCGTCGTAGCAAAAAATTTGCAGAGGAAGTTATCCGCACATTTAACGTGCAATGTAATGGTGCAGATGCCCTAGCGGGGAGCTTGTCCGGCGGTAATCTGCAAAAATTTATCGTGGGTCGCGAAATTCTGCAACAGCCTGAAGTGCTGGTTGTATCTCAACCGACATGGGGTGTTGATGCTGGTGCGGCTCGTGCCATTCACGATGCCCTTCGAGCACTGGCTGATAATGGTTGCGCTGTTCTTCTTATCTCTCAGGACTTGGATGAATTGATGCGAATCACCGATCGCATTGGTGCTTTGTGTGCTGGCCGCTTATCTGAATTCTATTCAACCGCTGATATCTCTGTTCAGCAAGTAGGTTTGCTGATGGGTGGTGAGACACTTAACGAACAAGTTGCAGCGGTTGTGGGAGACGCGTCATGATCGCTTTGCAAAGACGTGCCAATCCATCCCGCTTAATGGGATACATGGCGCCGGTCATAGCGCTGGCAATTACCCTGTTAGCAGGTCTACTGTTGTTCGCTCTGTTGGGCGTTCCTGTGTTTGCAGCCTTCCATGCGTTTTTTATCGAACCCATCAGCTCGCTGTACGGTTTGGCAGAACTTGGTGTTAAAGCGGCACCGCTCATCATTATCGGTGTTGCTTTGTCCATTGGTTTTAGAGCACAAGTCTGGAACATCGGTGCGGAAGGTCAACTAATACTCGGTGGTATTGCAGGGGCTGCGGTTGCTCTTTATTTTTATGAAGTTGAAGGTTGGTTTGTTCTGCCTCTTATGATCTTAGCGAGCATTCTGGGCGGCATGCTGTGGGCGTCGGTGCCGGCGTTACTGAAAACAAAATTCAACGTTAACGAAATTCTTACCAGCTTAATGCTGACTTACGTGGCAGCGTTGTTACTGTCGTGGTTGGTATCGGGCCCCATGCGTGACCCGGATGGATTTAACTTTCCTGAATCAAGACTCTTTCACGATGCTGCCTTGTTACCCAGAATGCTATCAGGCACACGATTGCATATAGGTGCACTGGTGGCTTTGGGTGTTGTTGTCGCTGGTTGGTTACTGTTGTCCAGAACCTTGTTGGGTTTTGCATTGAGAGTAAACGGTGCCGCGCCCAGGGCGGGCATACACGCAGGCTTCAGTCAGAATAAACTGGTGTGGATTGCTTTGTTGATGGGCGGTGGTTGTGCTGGCATGGCAGGCTTATTTGAAGTGGCAGGCCCGATTGGTCAGCTACTGCCGACCATCTCGCCGGGCTACGGATTCACCGCCATTATCGTTGCATTCCTCGGGCGACTGCATCCTGTGGGTGTTTTGTTTGCAGGTCTTGTTATGGCATTGTCTTATCTAGGTGGAGAGTCCGCACAGATAACGCTTAATTTGCCCTTAGCGGTCACCGGTGTATTTCAGGGCATGTTGCTGTTCTTCTTATTGGCAACCGATGTTCTTGTCTTTTATAAAATAGTTCCCAAGCGTGCTAAACCGCTTGCGGGCTCTGAGAATTCAGTGAGCGCGTCATGAGTGACATTTTAATTCTCACCATCCTGACGATTATCACGGCGGCGACACCGCTGGTTTATGCAGCCATTGGCGAGTTAGTAGTAGAACGCTCGGGTGTGTTGAACTTAGGTGTCGAAGGCATGATGCTGACAGGTGCAGTATGTAGCTTTGCCACTGCGCATTACACTGGCAGCGGTATGGCAGGTATTGTGGCCGGTATGTTCGCAGGCATGTTTATGTCTTTGCTGTTTGCATTCCTGACATTAAGTTTGCAATCGTCGCAAGTCGCGACCGGATTGGCACTCACCATATTCGGTGTGGGTTTAAGCGCGTTGATTGGTCAGCCCTTAGTGGGTATTGCGTTTGATGGACTACCCAGTCTTAACATTCCGGTATTAAGCGACCTGCCAGTGCTTGGCCAATTGCTCTTTAGTCACGACATTCTCGTTTACGGTTCTTTCGTATTAGTCGCAGCGGTTGCCTGGTTTCTCAACCAATCTCGCGCAGGACTCATTCTGCGATCAGTGGGGGATTCACACGATGCGGCTCATGCGCTTGGCTTAAGAGTTATTAGAGTTCGTTATTGCGCCACCCTGTTTGGTGGAGCATGTGCCGGGGTGGGTGGCGCGTATTTATCGTTGGTCTACACGCCGATGTGGGTAGAGAACATGAGTGCAGGTCGAGGATGGATTGCGCTGGCACTGGTCGTCTTTGCCGTATGGCAACCGGGCCGCTTGTTACTCGGAGCCTACTTGTTCGGTGGCATCAGTATTTTGCAGCTTCATGCACAAGCATTGGGCATCAATGTGCCTTCACAGCTGATGTCCATGTTGCCATATCTCACAACCATACTGGTTTTGGTCCTCATCTCTCGCGATCGGGGTAGAATACGCCGTAACGCCCCAGCTAGTATTGGACAAGCATTTCATCCCACCACCTAATTTCCTCACCATTACATCAGGTCATTACACTCAATAAGGAGAGTTTCATGTCAATTACCGCTATGAAGCGAGCGCTAACGATTGTGGCTGCTGCCACGTTGTCTGCGCTATCACTGACGGCTGTTGCCGCCGATCCCGTTAAAGTAGGCTTTGTCTATGTTGGCCCAGTGGGCGACCACGGCTGGACATACCGCCACGACATCGGTCGACTCGCTATCGAAGAGCAACTAGGCGATGCCGTTGAAACTACATTCGTTGAAAGCGTGCCTGAAGGTGCTGACGCTGAGCGCGTTATTCGAAAGCTGGCAAGCACAGGTCATGACCTTATCTTTACAACCTCTTTCGGCTACATGAATCCGACTGTCAAAGTTGCAAAAGATTTTCCAAACGTAAAATTCGAACACGCTACTGGCTATAAGCGTGCTGACAACGTATCTACTTACAGTGCACGTTTCTACGAAGGTCGTGCTGTTCTAGGTACGATGGCTGGCATGATGAGCAAGACTGGCACCGTCGGCTACATCGCGTCTTTCCCAATTCCTGAAGTTGTACGTGGTATCAATGCTTTCACTATCGCTATGCGTAAAGTGAACCCTGATGCTGAAGTTAAAGTCGTTTGGGTTAACACTTGGTACGATCCAGGTAAAGAAGCTGATGCTGCTAAAGCGCTTATCGATCAAGGCGTAGACATCATCACTCAGCACACTGATTCACCAGCTCCACTGCAGGTTGCAGAAGAGCGTGGCGTAATGGGTTTTGGTCAAGCGTCTGACATGTCAGCGTTCGCACCTAAGGCTCAGCTAACATCTATCATCGATGACTGGGACGCTTACTACGTAGAACGTACTCAAGCGGTTATCGATGGTACTTGGGAATCAACAGATACATGGGCTGGCATTTCAACCGGTATGGTTGGCTTCCCTGAGTACGGTCCTGACGTTCCTGCTGATGTAAAAGCTGCAGCTGAATTAGTTAGAGAAGGCATTGTTGCAGGCACCATGCACGCATTCCAAGGCCCAATCAACAACCAGGCAGGCGAAGAGATTGTTGCTGAAGGCGAGACTGTCGACGACGGCACTCTGCTTGGCATGAACTTCTATGTTGAAGGTGTTCAAGGCGAACTGCCTAAGTAAGTATCTGTTTGTTTGATGGCTTTTTAGGAGATATCATCGCCTGAGCCGGCCATCACGCAACAACCAGAGCCGTCGATAACCTGTGTGGTTTCGGCGGCTTTTTTTTGGCTTACAATCAGGCTTTGTTGAAAGAGGAGAGCTGCCGCATTATGGCTATAGTTCCTGTTTATGCAGCACTACTGGTGTTTCTATTCGTCTTTCTGAGTGTGCGTGCCTTGCGACTAAGACGACGGTTTAAAACTCCCTCAGGCGATGCTGGCAATGTGGTGCTGGCAAAAGCCCTTCGCGCGCACGGTAACTTTTCGGAGTATGTGCCCATCACTTTGCTGATGCTCTACTTTGTAGAAAGCACTGGCACACAAGCATGGATTGTCCATGCGCTGTGCTTGCTGTTTCTGGTTGGCAGGGCGGCACACGCCTATGGCGTAAGTCAGGAGAAAGAGAACTTCAACTTTCGCGTAGCGGGTATGGCGTCCACGTTCACGACGTTACTAATGGCTTGCGCTTTCGTACTATTGCCGTTCTGAGTACTCTTACCGTTCTAAGACTAGGTCTTTCTAAGTTTTAGTCTTTGTAAGTGCTAATCGTTAGATATCGAACTCTGACCACACTGGGCAGTGATCGGATGGTTTTTCCATTGCGCGGATATCGTAGTCTATTCCGCTATCGACAAGCTTTGCCGTCATAGACTTCGTGCTTAGCAAATGATCAATGCGCAGACCTCGCTTCGGATCCCGATCGAAGCCTTTGCTTCGGTAATCGAACCAGCTGAATTTATCGTCTTTGTCCGGGTATTTAACTCGATAGCTGTCGTCCAGCCCCCAGTCACTTAAGCGCTGCATCCATTCTCTTTCTTCGGGGAGAAAACTGGTGTTGCCCGAGCGAAGCCATCGCTTAACGTTGTCTGGTCCTATGCCTAAGTCAGCATCTACCGGTGCGACGTTGTAGTCGCCGATAAGGGCTAAGTTATCTTCCGGTGAGTGTTCGTTTTTCAACTTGGCAAAAAGGTCGGCGTAGAATTTTTCTTTCGCTGGAAATTTAGTCTCGTGCTTTCTGTTTTCACCTTGCGGGAAATACCCATTGACCACGGTTACCGCTTCACCGTTTGCTGAATCGACGGTGGCTGTAATGAGTCGCTTCTGTGCTTCATCACCGTCGGTCGAAAAGCCGATGCGCACATCTCGCATAGGTGTCTTTGACAGCATGGCCACACCGTAGTGCGTCTTCTGGCCTGCGAATGCCGAGTGATAGCCCAGCTCTGTCATGGCATCGACAGGGAAGTCGTCATCGACGACTTTGGTTTCCTGTAAACCTATGACATCCGGATTGTATGCTTCAACAAGGGCTGCCAGCTGATGCAATCTGAGTCTGACGCTATTAACGTTGAATGAAACAATAATCATGGACTATCCCGAATTAACTATTGAACATGACCCTGACAGACACGGGGCGTGCGTGAGTACCCGACAAGGCATCTATCATGGCGTTTTTGCGTGCATCCAGCGCATCGATTTCATCATCCTTAACTGATGGGTTCACTCTAGCCAAAGAGACTAACCGATCTCTGGAATCAGCGAATTCCTGCTCCATCATTGCCTTTGCTTCTTCAACCATCGCGGGCAGTGTCTGTTCGGCCATAGCTGCCGCTTTATCCATTAAGGTCTCAAGCGCCTCTCGGTTTTTAACAACCACCTTGCGAAGTTGATTTCTGTCGTAGCGTTGTTTTTTACTATCAAGATCCAGCTCGGCCACCACCTCGGTGTAATCACCACCATCGATGCCGACAGCGTATGTTTGCACACGAGCAGGTAGATAGCGCTCAATATTGAGTTTAGGCTCAGCCGTGCATTGCAAGACAAAGCTGGCTTCAACAAAAGTGAGCGTTTTAGGAAGTTCTTCTATTTTGACAACCTGGCAGTCTGCCTGTCCAAAGCCTTCATCGAGAATAAGATCCATGGACGCTGTCACCATCGGATGATCCCAGGTGAGAAACGTAAAGTCTTCACGGGACAGGGCTGTATTTCTATCAAACGTTAGCGTCATACCGCCTGCAGGCAAGTGTGGGAAATGTTCCACCTGCATATGATCGCTTGGATGAATAATCCAATGATCGCGCTGCTCGGTAACATCAACACCAAATCGGTCGAACACTGCATCCATAAAATCCTGCAGTTCGTAGTTTCTGTCCAGTCTGGCTAATGCATCAAGATGTTCTTGAATTTGGTCGGGTCGGTTGGAGTTGAGTTCTAGAAGTCTATCTCTGCCAGCTTCCAGTTCTGCATCCAGTTGTTCGGTGATTTTTTGCGTCTCTTTAATGAGCGCGTTTTGTTCATCGGCATTCGCTTCAGGTAACTGCTCTAGCAGTGCATCCAGCTTGTCCGCAACGCGTGCTCTTACAGCGCTTCCTGATTTACAAATTCGCTCAAAGGCGTTCAGGCCGGAGTGATACCAGTCGCGTAAAAGTGCATCCCTTGAACCGGCTGCCGCGGGTACATGAATTTGAATGGTCTGTGTTTGGCCGATTCTATCGACACGTCCGATTCGCTGTTCAAGCAGGTCCGGGCTGTCGGGTAGTTCCATCAATACGATGTCGTGCAGGAATTGAAAGTTACGACCTTCACTGCCGATTTCGGAACACAGTAATAATCGGCAATTCTCTTCCGGATCTGCAAACCAAGCGGCTGCACGGTCGCGTTCGACGATAGACATGTTCTCGTGGAACTGCGCGCTTTGAACGCCGGAGACCCGAAGCACTTCGCCAATAGCTTGAACCGATTCCAGTGAAGAACAGATAACCAGAATCTTTTTAGGGTGCAGATCTGTCATGAACTCCATGAGCCATAACGCTTTACTGTCTAGCGAGTCATCATCGAGAGGGTAAGTATTGAATTCTCTTTCCGGAAAACCACTGATGGCCTGACGCGTATTGCGAAACATTAAGCGGCCTGTGCCATGACGATCGACTAACTTGTCGATCAGCTCTTGACCGAGATCGCTCATGCTTAATGTGGCGTCGGAACTTAGCGTTTTCTTCTGATTGTCATCGAAGGTATCACCAAGTAAGGATTCCAACTTTCCTGTTTGCTCTTCATCAAGCGCTGAGTCTTTGGACAGCTTGTCAGCGACATTGGCTATCCAACCAAATTCTGCTTCCTCGGAGACATATTGCTCCAAAGAGCCGAAACGTTCTGGGTCGAGTAATCGTAGCCTGGCAAAATGTCCGGACTGTCCCAGCTGCTCCGGTGTTGCTGTCAGTAACAAGACCGAGGGCGTTTCCATGGCCAGTTCTTCAACCAGTGAATAGGCCTCTGAGGGTTGATCGGGTTCCCACTGTAAATGATGGGCTTCGTCTGCAATCAGCATGTCCCAATTAGCACTGGTTGCGGCATCACCGATTTCGTCGTTATCTAATAGGGTGTCTAAGGAACACAATACCAATTGCTCAGCCAAGAACGGGTTGCCATCGGGAGCTGAGTCTTGCAGTTCTTCAAAGCGTTCCGCGTCCATAATGCGAAAACTCAGATTGAATTTTCTGAGCATTTCTACAAGCCATTGGTGCAGTAGAGCAGGTGGCACGACAATCAGCACCCGGTTGACCTGGTTATTAACCAACGAGCCGTGGAGAATCATGCCGGCTTCTATGGTTTTTCCCAATCCGACTTCGTCTGCCAATAGCAGCCGCGGGTGGTGACGCTTAAGCGCATCCACAGCAATGTAAGTCTGGTGAGGCAGTATGGAGACTCTTGAGCCCATAAGGCCCTTAACCGGAGACTGGGCCAGCATATTTCGGTGTTCAAACACGTTGCGTCGTAAAGAGAACCAACGCTGACCATCAATAAGCCCGGCGAAGAGCCTGTCGCGTGGCGTGCGAAATTGCAGAAAGTTGTCTAAACCAGCCTCATTAAGTACCGCATTTTCCCCTGTGTCCTCGCGCGTCCCGAAGTAGGTGAGCAGGCCTTCGTCTTCCTCAACGCTGACGACGCGAAGTTGCCAACCCTCGTGGCTGGTAAGCAAGTCGCCCGGCATAAAGGCTACCCGGGTTAGAGGAGCCGTTTCCTTGGCGTAGATTCGGGTTTCACCCGAAGCCAGAAATACGACAGTAATTTGACGAAACTCTACTTCCAAGATGGTGCCAAGTCCGAGGTCGGATTCGGTATCGCTTATCCATCGTTGCCCTGCAGAAAAATCATTGCTCATTAAATTAACTATTTCGAAGTGTCATCACTGAGTCTTTAACGTTCAAAAATGACTCAATTGGGCGTTAAGGTGGGGCTATATAGCGGTTGCGGGCTGATTGTATCTCGAATAATGCTCTTAAATAGCATCAGTATTCGCCCGAAACTTGTATTCGCGAGGCAAAATACCTATATTGGCGGAGTAGAAAGCATTCAGCGTTAGTTTTATTCTTTTTACGTAAGCGACTTAAAGCGGATTCACTTAATTGTTTAGTCCGCGGAAGGTCATTGTTAAGAGACGAGTTATTCCTGAGAGTCTGCGTAGCCTCGTGCGATCAGTCCTCAATTTCACGTCCATTTGTTGTTTTTTTATACAGGGTATTATCTTGAGTACTGGTACAGTTAAGTGGTTCGACGCGGCGAAAGGTTTCGGCTTTATCGCTCCTGAAGATGGCGGCAAGGACGTATTCGTCCACCACACAGCCATCACTGGTGAAGGTTACAAAACACTCGACGAAGGTCAGAAAGTGAGCTTCGATATTGAGCAAGGCCAAAAAGGCCCAGCGGCAGTTAACGTCGCTGCTGTGTAAATCAATCCTCTCGGATTAAGATTTGCAGTCAAGCCCCGCTTTAGCGGGGCTTGCTCGTTTCTGGGGACTCAAGTTTTACTGAGTCGACAGCAAACGGGAAATACTGGGAAGGTGAATCGGCTGATTCAGCACCCGGTAAATGACATGTAGTTTTGTCATAACAGGTTCCACCACTTCCAACTGAGCAAACATGCCAGCGGCTGTTCTTGCTCTTATCTCTGATCGCCCCTGATGGATTCGCGCAGATTCCTGCGAGCAGTCGTTGACTGTCATGAGTCGATCGTATCGGTATCTGCTTAATTGTCTTACGGCTTCTGGCGAATAAAGCCCGAATGGATACGCAAACGTATTTGAATTAAGCATGTGTGCGATAAAACGCGGGTTTAACTGTCGCTCGATCATTGAAGCCGAGCAATTTTGCAGATTGTAGTGATCCCGCGTATGAAAACCAAAGGACATACCTTTGTTTCTCATGCGTTGGATGCCTTCTTCATCAGAGAATAATCCGGCAGATGAGTATTGCTCGGGGAGCTCTTGCTCCATTCTGAACATCAGCAGCTCTATAGCGCTGGGACTGAAGTGGCTTTGCACATACTGGACAACGCGATTTAGCCTTAGATTTGCCAGTTCCGGATAATCCTTCAAAATGCCACGCAGTGCTTTGGGTTGGGTGTTGATAGCATGGTTCAGCTGATTAACCCAAACATGGCTACCGGTGACCGCCGATCCAATAAGGTAAATCGTTGCGGGTAAATCGTATTCTTTAAGCAGCGGTACGGCTTGGTCTTCGACACTTTTGTAACCATCGTCGAATGTGATAGTTAATGGACATTCACCGTGCAAGCCAGTGGTGAGTTCATCCTCAGAAATCACTGAATAGTGCTTTTTTACGTAGTCTAGGTGCACAGCCAAGGCCGCTGTCGTTGTGCTGACATTGAGCCCGTCGACATGTGGGTTGGGTTGATTATCGATGGCGTGGTACAGCAACGTTCTGACCCGATCGGGCGACTTGCGAATGACCACTTTGGCCAAGCCCAAGTGATAAATTCCCATTCCGGTCAGAGCGATAAGTCCTCTAACGCCTTTTCCAAGCAACGAGCGCATTAACGTAAGCGCTCCGCGTCAGAAACGGCTAATAGAGATGGAGGGGCTTTGTTCATTGTGCAGCGGCCCATGCGTCCAGTTGCTGCTTTACCTTCACTTCAGCCGCTACGGTTCTATCCATCCACCTGAATTCCTTGCCGGCCGACAAATTTTGCGGAATGAGTTCCAGCTTGCCGGCAAGAGCGTCAGCCACTGCTTGCAAATATATCTCTGTACCTGCCTTTACACCTTTGGCAAACAGGTCGGCTTCGGTGTCTCCGGGTGAATAGGCAATGTTGGCGGTCGCGGCTATGGCACCGCCGTCCACTTCATCAACGAGTTGATGAACAGTAACGCCAAGGTTGTCTCGATCGTTGAAGAACACCGGCCAAAAAAGGGTGCTGTCGCCGCGATAAAAAGGAGACAGGCCGGTATGCATATTCATGCAGATTAAGCGAGCGTGACTGGAGATATGACTCCGAATAATTCGCGTGCCGTATACCACGATGATATCGGGAGATTCTTTCTTCAGGATGGCTGCGCACTCCTGACCATTGTGCGAATCAACGTGACTGCAACGATCACCTCCAGGCATCGTCCGGCTCTGTTCATCCGGGCGAAGCAACTTTTGAACGTCGCTGAGTGTCGGCCCATAGCCACCGGGGTATCTGTAGCGCGCGAACCTCTCCTTGAAATTGCCGCGTTTGAGCAATCGAACTAAGCGTTGCCCAAAGCTGCGTTTTATAGGCTCGCAGGTAATGACTCGAGTGACTTGATCACCAAATCGATCAATGAATGCCTGTGTCAGGTACCGGTGCTCCGGATTACCAAACTGTGCATCCCCGCCAACCAGAATAACGATACTCACGCGCGCGCCTGGCCATAGCGGGGCTGGCGGTTTGGCCGATGGTTTAGGCTTGGCATTATGTGAGACATTCCGTTGTCAGCTCCGTAAGAGAGGTGTCACCGAGATCGAGCGCGCGATACAGGTAATATCGGCCTGTTCGCGGCTATCCTTTAGCAAATTAAGGGCTGAAATGTCATTTAGTGTTGCAGCGTTAAATTAAAATAAATCGTTAAAAAACAACAAGATGGCAGATAACCAGAAAAATATAGCATTGGTATGGTTCCGTCAGGATTTAAGACTGGCCGACAACCCTGCATTACATTGCGCATTGAGCGAGTGCGATCGTGTGTTGGCTGTTTTCATCGATGATCCCTTAGAACAGTCTGCCAGCCAGCTGGGTTCAGCCAGTCGTGTCTGGTTGCATCACAGTTTATTAAGCTTGCGTGAGTCCTTGCGAGCCAAGGGAGGGGAGTTATTCGTCGCTCGGGGTGAGAGTCTGCCTGTTTTGACAGAGCTCATAGGTGCAGCATCGGTCACTCACATTTATTGGAATCGCTGTTACGAGCCGCAGGCTATTGAACGCGATAAACACATTAAGTCAGAGCTGGCTGCTTATCACCCGCGCACATTCAACGGTTCGCTGATATTGGAACCCTGGCAGAATTTGAAGTTGGATGAAACGCCGTATCGGGTGTTTACGCCTTTTTACAAGGCTGCCGCGGTGCGCATTGACGATAACCCCAAAGCGCTGGTTTTGACGAAAGAACCTGCGAGTGTGCCTGCCATTACCGCCAAATCTGCCAAGGCCGTTAAATCATTAACGTGCATAACACCCATTGAGTTTTTACCAGAAAAACCATGGCACCTAGGGATGATGGAAGGCTGGGATGTCGGTGAGAAAGCTGCGCATAAGAAATTAAAGCGCTTTTCAAAATCGTCGCTTCACGACTACAAGGATGGCCGTAATTTGCCGGGAATTGAAGGGACTTCTAAGCTATCTCCACACTTGCATTTTGGTGAAATATCTTCTCGTCAAGTTATACACTCCCTACTTAAAGGTCAGAAAATGTCTACGCTGACCGACGATGTGCTGACTTATGCCAAAGAAATAGTGTGGCGAGAGTTTGCTTACAGTTTGTTGTTCTACAATCCAGAGATGCCGACTGAACCACTCGACCGAAGGTTCAGTCGATTTCCTTGGTCAAAAAGCACTAAAAAGCATTTTCAGGCGTGGAAAACCGGGCAGACCGGTGTGCCTATCATTGATGCTGGAATGCGTGAACTTTACGCGACCGGTTGGATGCATAATAGAGTCAGAATGATCGTGGGGTCATATCTTGTAAAAAACCTGTTGATTCCCTGGCAGTCCGGAGAACAGTGGTTTCGTGACACCTTGATCGATGCTGATCTGGCCAGTAACTCAATGGGCTGGCAGTGGGTATCGGGCTGTGGGGCAGACGCAGCGCCGTTTTTTCGCGTTTTTAACCCGGTGCTGCAAGGAGAAAAGTTCGACAAAGATGGCGAGTACGTCTCTAAATGGGTTCCAGAAATTGCCCATTTGGACGCAAAGTGGATTCATAAGCCGTGGGAATTAGATGAACTAACCCGCAGTAAGTTGTCGTACCCGGACCCCTTGGTCGACTTGAAAGTAACGCGTCAGAAAGCGTTGGACGCATTTTCGAAGATAAAGGGAACCAAATAGGCCTTTTCGGCCACCAACCGTGCGTAACTTCAAGTAGTGAGAGAGTGTCATGGCATCTATTGTTAGCCGATCATCGATGAGTAAACCGCTGGGTTTTTTGAGCGTTCTGTTGTTCGGTGTTTTCGCGACAAGCATGTCTTCCCAGGCTGCTGAAATCACCCCGGCTCAATCGGGTGAGCATGTCAAAATAATCGAGCTATACACCTCACATGGCTGCTCTTCCTGCCCGCCTGCAGAAGTGCTTCTTAGTGAGTTGCTGGCTAACGACGATGACTTGTTAGCGTTAGAGTTCCATGTCGATTACTGGAACAATCTGATCCATGGCAATGACGGAAATTTTGTTGACCCATACTCCAAAGCCAGTTATTCGAAAAGGCAGCGTGACTACAACATCTCACGACTAGCCGGTCGTCCTGGTGTCTATACACCGCAGGCTGTCATCAACGGCACTATAGCCGCTGTTGGATCCAATCGTCGTCATATCGGTAAAGCGTTAAAAAGGAAAGCACCTGCCGCCTTTCAGATAAAGCTGCAACCGCATGCAACGCAAGCCTCCTCTATGCAGATTACGGTTAACGGTAGTGATCAACGTCGTCGTGCGCTGAGAGGAACAGATATCGTTCTTGTCAGATACATTGATACGGCCACAACCCAGATTACCGGTGGTGAGAACAATCGTCTGGAATTGCAAAATCACCACATCGTGACCGACGTCCAGCCTCTGGGTCAGATCAGTACTGAGAGCGGTATGTCTTATACCGTCGATGTACCTAAGGAGGGCGAAGGATGTGTTGTGCTCGTTCAAGAGGGTGCACGTTCACCTATCTATGCTGCACTAGAGTGCCCCTAAGCAGCCGCTAAAAATCCCACGTAACGAGCGTTAATTCTCTGACGCTCTATTAACTGTTCCGCTTGTCATAACCAAGTTGGCTCATGAGTGCTATCTTTCTGGGTCAACCTTTTAATTCCATGACACGGGAGTGATCTGTGCGCTGGTTATTAGCATGTGTACTGGCTTTGGGAACATCTGTTGCCCAAGCGGACGGACCCTTGTATGCCGAGTTTCAAATCGGTGCAGCTGGCGTTCGAAATGGCGATCTCGATTTCGTGCCCAAACTAGCCAGTGTTTCTGCAGGCTTTTATTTGCGCAAGGGCATTGGCTTGGAAATTTTCGCCGACAGAGGCATATCCACTGATCGGAAAGACGGATTTGATCTGGACCTGGAGGGTGCCCACGGCATCGCTCTGCGTTTGGAGTCACCGGCGGTTCGACGAACCCGCGGCTTTCTCATTCTAGGCGCTGTCGAATACTCTATTAATCAGCAATCCGTGACGACGACCGGGCAGGGTGATTCATCTATCGACGGGGATTTCACCGGTCTTAGAGTCAGTCTGGGCATTACCGAACGTTTGGAGCGATGGGACAATGTTCTCGTATCTGTCGAGTATCGACATTACAACGCTGACGAACCTCTACGGGTGGATGCCTTGTACCTGGGTTTGAGAATTAATACGCCATGAGATGGGCAAGATTCCCAGCGCTGTTTGCGGTTCTGCTGCTGGCGATAGCTTCCTGCGACGGCGATAGTCGGCCTTTTAGCGAAGCTGTCGAGGTGCGTACATTAAACTTAACGTCTCTTGATGTGTTGCCACCACAGAATTTTGGAGACCCGCTGTTTATCAACGTTAACCAGTCGTTGCAAATGGTTATCAATGGTTTGAACGAGGATGATGAGACCATCGCACTGAGTGCCGGTGATCGGTCTTGGTCTGTTGAAGACAGCACCGTTGCGTCCATCAGTGAAAATGGAATACTTCGAGGGGTGTCAGATGGTACGACATCGGTTTCTGTGTCTATCGGCGGTATTGATTCAAGCGCTTTTTCGGTAACCGTCTCAGACGCCACTCTAATTAACGTCTCGGAGATAGTCGGTCCAGACTCCTTACGACGTTGCGAGCCGCAAAGTTATTTTGCTCGCGGGACATTTGACGATAACAGCGTGCGCACATTGGATAACGTTGTTTGGGACCTCAGCAGTTTTGCGTTGGGAGAGCTGTTTGAAACGAACGGATTATCGACTCAGGTCAATGCATTCACGGCCTCTGACCAACTGACGCTGACAGCATCGGTTTTGGGTGCAGCCAGTTTTGAGCAGCCGTTGATTGTTGCTGACACACTGATCAATCTGCAGTTAGCGCCATTGCCTATTATTCTGGATGTTGATGAACAAATAAATGTTATTGCGACGGCGTTTTATACGACGGCTAATCCTGAAGTTGCTGATGGGCAAAACGCGACACAGAATGTTCGTTGGGAAATCCAGGATGGCTCTGACTCCGTATCCGTTAGCAATGCGCGGGGGTCACGGGGTTTGTTGACTGGTCTTGAGGCAAGGTCAGGAAATGTCTTGAGAGTTTTTTGCGGCGACGACGACATTGA
>CAZCKD010000062.1:0-17813 GCA_964498925.1 uncultured Granulosicoccaceae bacterium | reverse complement strand
TCGACGCTTAACGCAGAAAACGCGAAAGACAGAATATCCCAAGAACTGGAAGCGTTTACCGAATCTGCCGTCGATCCTGAATTCGACAATCAGATGGCTGAGCGGGCTAATTGGTTCGAAGGTTTCGATGCGAAGCAGATTCAAGAGCGGCTTCAAAACAACGTTGCGGATAACGATGATGCAAAACACCTGTTGGAATTGCTCAATTCCGGTTCGCCGCATTCAGTCACGACGACACTTGCTTTGCTTGAACGCAGTCAGAATCTGCCTCTGGCAGATTGTCTTAGCCTGGAGAAAGAGCTTTCCGTCAAAGGATGTGCTCACCCCGATTTTATCGAAGGCGTCAGAGCGGTACTAGTTGATAAAGACCGAAACCCTAACTGGCAATCATCATAAGTTTTTTATGATGACTGCCAGCCAGGCGATTAAGTTTTAGCGCAACGCAATCAGATTATCCCTCGTTGCACGGTGTCGCCTGATCTGAAGCGATCGGTTGATCGTTCGTTCTTAGAGCATCGCCTGATCTAAAGCAATAGTCGTAGAGGCGCTGTCGGTAATGATGGTCTCAGCTGCTTCCACCAACGGCAACATGCGCTCTGCATAGTAACGAGCCAATATTATTTTGGAATTGAGATAGTCGCTGTCCGCACCGTCATCAGTAAGCTGAGCATATGCTGCCAATGCCAATCTACCCATCATCCAGGCGCCCGCTAAGCGGCCCTGCATCATCAGATATTCAACAGACGTTGCAGCCGGTAAAGATGCATCGTTCTGCTCTAACATCCACTGGGTGGCCGCCTCACCTGAGGCTAAGGCAGGTTCAAAACGTTTGATGAAAGCAGCTAGATTAACGTCATCGTGCTTATTCAATTCTTCCAGCGTCTGACGCATATCCGACAGTAGCTCACTCATGCCTTTGCCACCGTCACGCGCTGTTTTTCGTCCGATAAGGTCATTAGCCTGAATGGCTGTCGTACCTTCATAGATAGGGGCGATTCTTGAATCTCTTAAGAACTGCGCAGCACCGGTCTCTTCAATAAAACCCATACCGCCGTGCACTTGCACACCCAGAGAACAAAGCTCTACACCCATCTCTGTAGACCAACCTTTTACTAATGGCGTTAACAGTTCTCCGCGTCGCTGCATGCGCTGGCGAGTATCCTCGTCTGCATGCCTGTCCGCTGTATCAAAAGCTGCTGCACACTCCAGGCCTAATGCCCGCATGGCTTCAATATTCGATTTCATGGTCATCAGGATTCGACGAACATCAGGATGGTTAATGATTCCCTGATCGTCTTCATCTTTACCCAGAAGCGTTTGCCCTTGACGTCGATCACGAGAAAATTCAACCGCCTTCTGGTAAGCGCGCTCAGCAATACCGTAGCCTTCAACGCCTACTGCATGTCTGGCCTGATTCATCATGGTGAACATGTACATCAGACCGTGATTCTCTTTACCTACGAGATAACCCACAGCCCCATCGTTATCGCCGAATGACATGACGCAGGTCGGGCTTGCGTGGATGCCCAGCTTATGTTCGATGGATACGCATCTCACATCGTTACGCTCGCCGGATGTGCCGTCTTCTTTGAGTAAAAACTTAGGCACAACAAAAAGCGATATACCTTTTACACCTTCGGGTGCATCGGGCAATCTTGCCAACACCAGATGAATGATGTTGTCAGTCATATCGTGTTCACCATACGTGATGAATATCTTCTGCCCGGAAATCAGGTAGTGGTCTCCACTGGGCTCGGCTTTAGTACGGATAGCCGCGAGATCTGATCCGGCTTGTGGTTCAGTCAGGTTCATGGTGCCAGACCAAGTGCCCTCGACCATGTTCGGCAAATATTGTTGCTTCATCTCGTCAGAGGCATGATGCGCAATGGCATCTACGGCACCTTGTGTCAGCAGCGGGCAAAGTCCAAATGACATGTTCGCGCTGTGCCACATTTCCTGTACGGCAGCAGACACGCACATCGGTAAGCCCTGACCACCGAATTCAGGTGGGAAGGACAAACTGCCCCAGCCGTTTTCGACGAACTGTTTGTAAGCATCTGACCATCCATCCGGAGTTGTCACAACGCCATCGTTCCACTGGCTTCCTTGTTGGTCACCAGCCCAGTTCAACGGGGCCAGTACTTCGCCGGTGAATTTGGCAGATTCTTCTAGAATGGCCTCGACAAGATCGGGAGATGCATCTTCAAAACCTTGTAAGGAGGCGACTTCAGACAATCCAACAACGTGATTTAGAACAAACGCTATGTCTTTTACGGGAGCTGTGTAAGTCATGAATTTTTCCTGATCTCTGAACGTAAACTGATCGTTCCACTGTCAAAAGGTTCGCTAAATCTGACCCTAGGCAGAACAGTACAAGGCGACGTCACCGAATAAGCTGACACCAGTATAAACCTAACTCTTAAACGACAACGGGCCCGAACTCATGAAAGCCGGACCCGTAAGGTTTCACCACATTTCGCAGCCAACCGCATTAAAAATGCAAGTCAGCCGCAAGATGCTTAACTTCAGCCATCCAGAGCCTTCGAAAGCTCAGGAAGCGCATCAAACAAGTCGGCAACCAGACCGTAATCAGCAACCTGGAAAATAGGCGCTTCTTCGTCCTTGTTGATCGCAACAATAACTTTACTGTCTTTCATACCCGCCAGATGCTGGATAGCCCCGGAAATACCGACCGCTACGTAAAGATCGGGAGCAACCACTTTTCCGGTTTGACCGACTTGGTATTCGTTGGGAACAAAGCCTGCGTCAACCGCCGCGCGAGAGGCACCCACTGCCGCATTCAGCTTCAGGGCGATGTCATCAAGCATGGAGAAGTTATCGCCGTTTTGCATGCCTCGACCACCTGAGATGACGATGCCTGCGCTAGTGAGTTCAGGACGATCAGACTGAGAAAGCTCCTGACCAACAAACGAAACAAGATCACTGATCTCGGCAGCATCCACAGACTCAACCGATGCGCTACCGCCCTCTTCTGCCGCAGCTTCGAATGAGGTGGTACGAACACCCACAACTTTAACGGCATCTGCACTTTGAACCGTGGCTAGTGCATTACCCGCATAAATAGGTCGAACAAACGTATCTGCTGACTTCACTTCGATGATGTCGGAAACCGCTGATACATTCATCAGAGCCGCAACACGTGGCATGACGTTTTTACCCGCTGCAGTAGCTGCAAACAGGATGTGGCTATAGCCTTCGGCATGTTTAACAACAAGAGCAGACAGATTTTCAGCAAGCTCATTGGCATACGCCGCGTTTTCTGCGTGCAACACTTTAGAGACGCCCGCAATTTTCGATGCCTTCTCGGCAACAGCAGCAGCGTCACTGCCAGCCACTAAAATATCAACATCTCCACCAATCGCAACAGCTGCTGTGACAACGCTTAGCGTTGCAGGGCGCAGTTCACCGGCTTCATGTTCAGCAAGAATTAGAGTACTCATGATTAATATATCCTCGATGTCTGAAGTCAGATGACTTTCGCTTCGTTACGCAGCTTTTCAACCAGCTCCGCAACATCGCTAACAATAATGCCCGCTTCTCTATTAGGCGGCTCGTTGACTTCTACAACTGACAACCCACTGGAAACATCGACGCCAGTGTCAGCAACCGGTGTTATCTCCAGAGGCTTTTTCTTGGCCTTCATGATGTTAGGCAACTTGGCATAGCGAGGTTCGTTCAGACGAAGATCGGTTGTGACGATGGCCGGCATCTTAACGTTGATAGATTCAAGTCCAGCGTCAACTTCACGCGTTACTTTCATGCTATCGCCATCCAACTCCACTTTTGACGCAAACGTTGCCTGCGGCATGCCTGTCAGTGCCGATAGCATCTGGCCAGTCTGGTTAGCATCATCGTCGATGGCCTGCTTACCCAAAACAACCAAACCCGGTTGCTCCTGATCTACGACATGCTTGAACAGCTTGGCAACGGCCAAAGGCTCTAGCAGCTCGTCAGTTTCCAAAAGGATGCCTCGATCGGCGCCCATTGCCAGAGCGGTACGGATAGTTTCCTGACTCTGTGAAGGGCCAATAGACACAGCAATGACTTCTTCAGCGTGTCCGGCTTCCTTGATGCGCAGGGCTTCTTCGACGGCGATTTCGTCAAAGGGATTCATAGACATCTTGACGTTAGCCAGCTCGATGCCGGACTTGTCCGCCTTGACGCGAGCCTTGACGTTGTAGTCAAGCACACGCTTGACTCCTACAATAATTTTCATGGGACCTTACCTTCGGGGTGAATCCAGTGTTATTTACGGCGTAATACTACCTTTTTACGAAAGCTTAAAGCACCTAGCCCACAGGGCAAATGGCGCTTTTTTTATACGATAGGCCGCGTATTTTACCGAGTTGGGGGGCACTACTCACCGATATCCTCGTTCCATAACGTGGGTTCGGCTTCGATGAAGTCTTCCATCATTTTAATACAATCAGCATCGTCCAGTATTTCAACCTTGACGCCACGACTTCTGACGTATTCCTCAGGACCCTGAAAGGTCTTGTTTTCGCCAACCACGACGTGTGGAATGCCATATAGCAACACGGCTCCACTGCACATATCGCAGGGCGACAAAGTGGAATACAGGGTGGCACGTTGATAGGTGCTGGCCGGTAAGCGACCGGTTTCTTCCAGACAATCCATTTCGGCGTGGCGAATAGTGCTGCCTTTCTGGACACGCTGGTTGTGGCCTCGACCAATGATCTCGCCATCGAGAACCAGTACGGAGCCAATCGGGATACCACCGGCTGCCCGGCCCTTACGCGCCTCTTCAACCGCTGCTTTCATGAATTTTGCGTGATCCATGCTCGAGAGTCTCCTGAAGCTAAGCTAACGCACGTATGACGAAGGAAACTATTCTATGTGAACCCGGCCGTAGACCTGAACACTGACGCGACTGGTTCCTGCCTCAATGGCAGGCTGTGCCACAGCCGATTCAGCCATTCGGGCCATACTTCTGACTCCTGCATCATAAGCAGGCGACCCTTGGTCATTCTGGATGGTGACGTCGAGTATCTTGTAACCCGATAAACCCATATTTCGTTGAATAAGCGCAGCTCGCTCCTTGAACGAGGTCAGTGCTTCATTGATGAGTTTATCTGCCGCGGCTTCCCGGGTGGCCGATTTAGCCGTAAGCCGGATGCCTTGAACCTGCAAACGCTCCTGTAACTTCTGAATGGCTTTACCGGCAGCCTCAAAATCGTCAGTCTCGATTTGCAAACTCTGGTTTCCACGCCAACCGATCAGACGCCGATTTTTACTGGTGTCGTAGCGAGGGTACGTTTGGTAATCGCGAGTTTTTGTTTTCAAGGCACCATACGGTCTCAGAACATTAACCGCCCAGCTCATCGACGCATTGATTTTACTCGCCAAGGCTGCGGGGTCGCGATCTTCAGCCTGCACAACCAATGTGGCAATCATCAAGTCGTTATCAACCTCAGCAGTTGCCTGACTGCGTAACGAAAACACGTTGTATATAGGTGCGTCAGTAGACTGCGCAAGTGCTGACTGACTCATCAGCAACGCTAAAATACAAGCCGTGAAGAATCCAACCCGTGAAGTTGCAACGACGCTCATGTGTTATCGCTCCAATATCGCGGCTACACCCATGCCGCCTGCGGTACAAACCGATATAAGGCCCTTACCCGATCCGTTTTGATCCAGTTGTTTTGCCAGCGTACCCAGCACTCGAGCACCAGTGGCTGCAAACGGATGCCCCACGGCCAGACTTGAGCCCACCTTATTCATGCGCGAGCGATCAATACTACCCATCGCTTCCTCACGACCTAGCTCCGAGCGACAATAGCTTTCGTCTTCCCACGCTTTAAGCGTGCAAAGCACTTGAGCCGCAAATGCTTCATGAATTTCATACAAATCGAAATCCTGTAACGCCATATTGGCTTTGCCAAGCATATCGCTGACAGCAACCGTAGGTGCCATCAATAAACCTGCACCTTCAACAAAGTCGACAGCTGCCGTCGCAGAATGCGTCATATAGGCCTGTATAGGTAAGCCACGCTCGCGTGCCCACTCTTCGGTGCAAAGTAGAACACCTGCTGCTCCATCCGTTAACGGCGTACTGTTGCCGGCAGTCAGCGTACCTGCGTCAGTTCGGTCGTAGGCCGTGCGCAGTTTGGCGAGCGATTCCATACTGGAGTCACTGCGCATGTTGTTATCTCTAACAACACCTTCGCAGGGCACCAGAAGGTCATCATAAAAGCCGTTGTTATAGGCAGCTGTTGCATTCTGATGAGACGCTAAAGCAAGTTCATCTTGAGCCTCTCGACTAACCGACCAGGTTTTTGCCATAAGCTCACAATGCTGCCCCATGCTCATAAACGTACGCGGCTCGTTTACCGAAGGCGGTACCGGTGCAAGTTCTTTAGGGCCAAAACCTTTAAAGACCCGCAGTTTAGATTTGAAATCCCGCGCCTTGCCCAAGGCCACGAGTCTTTGGGCAAACTTTTGTTTAAAGACTATCGGCACATCACTAACCGTATCTGAGCCTGCTGCAATTGCTGAGTCAATCTGACCCGTGGCAATCTTGGCAGCTGCTGTCATAGCTGCCTGCAAAGACGTGCCACAGGCTTGTTGCATGGTCAGGCCCGGTGTTGAGGGTGCCAGCTTCGTACTCAACACGGCTTCTCTTGCCAGGTTCCAGTCTTTTGAGTGGTTGATGACTGCACCGGCATTAACCTCACCGATGTGCTGCCCTTCTAATGCGTATTTTTCGACCATGCCGTTAAGCACCGTCGTCAACATCTTCATGTTGGAAATAGACGCATAGGAAGAATTAGACCGGCAGAAAGGAATTCTCAGTCCACCGACGATAACTACGGGTTTGAGCATTTGAGACATTAGTTACTTCCTTCTTGATCTTTTAGGTATTGCATCGGGCCGCCTCTGAACGGTGCGAAGCCGGTGCCGAAAATGATGCCTGCATCGAGCAAATCATCATCAGCGACAATGCCTTCATCAGATGCAGCCTGACATTCATCCAGAAAAGGTTTTAACAACCTCTCACCCATCTTGTCACCATACGGACTGTTCATGTCCACAGAGCGTCTATCGGGTTTACCTTTCGTCCAGACATAAAATCCGCGACCGGTCTTCTTACCCAGTGTTTTATCGTCCAGCTTCTCTTGAAGCATTTTTCGGTGAGCCTCAACATCACCTGTTGCCAGTGTGTCGGCCACTTTCATGCAGACATCAAGACCGACAACATCGGCTAATTCGATGGGACCCATGGGCATACCAAAGCGCATAGCCGCCGCATCGATGGTGTCTTTCTCGATACCTTCGAGTAAGAGCGTAAACGCTTCCATGAGGTACGGTGCAAGCACCCGGTTAACAAGAAAGCCCGGAGAGCTTTTAGTCGGTAGCGGGAACCGATTAATTTGCGAAGCGAAAGAGCAACCGCGAGTCACCCATACTTCTTCTGTGTCGGTTCCATGTACGACTTCCACCAATGGCATCTTGGCGACCGGATTAAAAAAGTGAAGCCCAATGAGACGGCTTGGTTTTTCAAGATCCTTAGCGAGCTCTTCCAACGGCAAGGCAGAGGTATTAGTCGCCAACACAGCGTGGTCGGCCATGCGCGGCTCTATCGCTGCATACAATTCACGCTTTGCATCCGGGTCTTCATAGATAGCTTCGATGATGACATCAGCTAATGGCACACCATCAGCATTAACATCTGCGATCAAACGAGATTGTGCAGCAACCACGGCTGGTTTTTTCTTAAGGCGTTTTTTAAACAAAGAGGTCGCCCGCTTTAAGGCAGGCTCGATGTATTTCATTTCGCGATCTTGCAGTGTCACTTCCATACCCTGCATGACACACCAGGCAGCAATATCACCACCCATCACACCTGCACCGATAACATGAACACGACGGACTTTAAAATCTTCTGATTTACCTAATGCTTTCATTCTTTCTGTTAAGAAGAATATTCTGCGAAGATTTTTAGCAGTGGGTCCAACCATCAACTCACCAACATGCTTAGCTTCGCCTTCAAACATGCGTCGACGGTTATCACGATGTTGGCTCCACAAATCGATCATGCGGAAAGGCGCTGGGTAATGATCAGGGTTAGCCTTGGCTGCTGTTTTCTTTCGAAGCACTCGCGCAAGAATGGCTCTGAACGGTTGACGGTTGGTCAGGCTTGCCATCAAAGACGGTGACTTAGCACGGCGCTTCTTCATGATTGCCCGGCGCGCACTCCATTTCAGTGTGCTGAACTCATCGACCAGTTCATCGACGATGCCCATACCACGAGCAGCCCCTGCGCGAACCATCCGCCCGGTAAGCATTAACTCCATCGCTTTTAAACCACCTAGACGTTCTGTCAGTCGAGTGGTGCCACCCAATCCCGGAAAAATTCCTAGCTTCACTTCAGGCATACCGAAACGAGTTTCCGGAACGTTCTTGGCGATGATGTAATCGCAGCAAAGAGCGAGTTCAAATCCGCCGCCAAGACAAAAACCATGAACCGAGGCAACCGTTGGACAGCCTAGATTTTCCAGTCGATCGAACACCGCATGGCCTTGCCGAATTTTGGCGCTGACCGCCTCAGCACTTTCCAGTTGGTCGAACTCTCGAATGTCAGCACCCAGGATGAAGCTTCCCTCCTTGGCCGACGAGACAACAACACCTCGTGGATTGGCAGATTCAATTTCGGTTAAGACATCACCGAGTTCCCGGATGACGTCTTCGGACAGGGAATTGCTGGTTTCACCTTTACGATCTAATGCCAACCAGAGGATATTTTCGCCGTCTAACTCAATACGCCAATGATCGTATTCGCTAAAAGCTGATGTCATGCCCGGGTTCCTACCCTTTTACTAAGATGCCTAACTATACTGTCAAAAGGTAAGGCTTGTAGAGAGATACGGGGTTAATTTTCGTCTCCGGGGATCCCAGGCAACGTCAAGACGGATATCGGTATTCGTTAATTGTTGTAATTTCCATCGAACACCCAGGCCACCTCTGAAGTTTTGGCTGGCTAAGTTGACATCATCCTTGAGATAAACATTACCGATGTCTGTAAACACCACCCAACGCCAAGCCGGATAAGCGAATAGTCCGGATAAATACTCGATATTGGCGACGGTAAGCACATCGCCTGTGACAGTACCTGGCCGCATACCGCGCAATACCTGGCCACCACCGATGCTGTAATTTCTCGCCCCAAACGGTGCCATGTCGCTTAGGCCCAAACGTAACTGAACGTTAATATTGGTCTGTGGTTTTCGTAAGGGAATAAACCATCGGGCAAATGCATCCAATTGTGAATAATTGAAATCACTGCCGAAGGCATCGTCGAAAACGCGAAACGTGAGTCCGTAATGATGACCTCGACGGCTGTAGGTAGATTGATGAACCCGGTTCACCTCAAAGCCTGCCAGCACAGAAACGTTTGTTCCCGCTCTAAAAGGACCGGCTGTTCCAGATCGAATGTCATAATCGCGCTGCTCGATACCTGCACCCACGAAGTAACTTAAACCGCGAATACCCGTAGATTCATTTGCCCATCGAGCGACTCGCCACTCTGCTCTGTGGCTTTCCCTAACGGCCTCACCAAAGACGATGCCATCTTGAGATAGTTCAGTGTTGTAAAGAATCTGATCGAGGCTGACACCAAGACCGAATCGACTGCCGAAGAAACGTGGCACGGTGTAGTCCAACGACCGGACATGCCCTGAACGTCCCTGACCATTGTCTTGCTGTCGTTTTTCATAAGTCAGACGCACCTGATGCAGTCGACCCAGAAAATTGTCCCAGCGAAGTTGAGCACCCCAACGCAGTTCACCGTCTGATGTTCGGCTAAAGCGAGGGATGGGCAGAAAGAAGATTTTTTCAGAAACGATATAGACGAGATTGAGCTGCTCCTCTTGCAAACGAAGTTCGGCCCTTACCGACTTGAACAGCCCAAGATCAAGGTTGTTTTGAATACCATCGATGATGTCATCGAGTGAACACTGACTGTCGCTTTGCTGCACAAGCTCTCGCCTGAGAACCTCATCCTGTGTCACCTTGTTTCCTTCAAAGCTAATCACATCAACCGGGCGATCACACCATTGCTCTCCGGGAATAGCATCAGCGGCCATCGCCGGATTAGCCATGGCGACCAGCAATAACAGGCCAAACAGGAAACCGGTGACGAATGACGACGATAGGTATGCCGTGGAGATTGTGGACCCAGCTCTACGATCAGTCGTTGCGTCAGCTTTCTGCGCGCGGCACATCCGGCGCTCACTAGAACGCGCACATAACAGCCTCAACTGGAAAAAAACAGGTCGGATCACAGCGGGAGAAGTAACGGGCCATCATTGGCGCAGATGAAGGGGATTACTCAAGGATCGTGCCTGAGCAACCGCCCTTTCCTACCGCTTAAAACGTATTACAGTGAGGGCAATCCGTTAGCCGTTGAAGACGCAACTGAACGCTTGGATGATTCTGCACCCGACGATTCAGAATCAACGCTTCTTTTAAGCTCCCCAGGCAGGGAATCTAACGTTTTCTGCAGCGTTTTCATCGATTCCGCATCGGGCTCCTGTCCGTAGAGACTGGCATCGAGTTGTTGAATAATGGAAGCGGCTTCAGTGCCGGGTAACTGTTTCTTTAATGCATCCAAAGACGACGGTGGACTCTCCGGCCATTGTCTGGTTGCCCACTCAAGCAAGGATGCTTTTATTTCTTCTCGATTACCGCCTTTGCAGCTGGCCGCAACACCGCTTAACGGGTAGAGCCGTGAAACTGTTTCATCTGTAGCGTTACGCACCGCGCCTAGGGGTTGCCCCGTCGGTCGTAGGGAACTGAACAGATCACTCCAAGCCGTTTTCGATCGCCAGATTAATACCAGCAACGCCAACATCAACAAGGCGAGTAGTGCCGATATCCACTTCCACCCAGTCACCGCAGATTCCAGGCCGGTAACCTTGCCGCGTAAACTCGTCAGTTCTTCACCCGTGAGGGTAGATGCGTCAGCGCTAACTGATCCACCGACTGAATCAGTGTTTGAAGAACCCGCCAATGCATTCGTCGAGTCTGAGCCAGAAGCGCGACCTGAATCCGACTGAGCTCCATCTGTCGATGTAAATGCAGAGACATTATCGCCGGCCACATTCGACGTACCTGCGACTGTGCCTGATCCGGCTGCAGCACCGGATCCAGAGCTACCACCCAAGGCAGCGCGGACGCTGACGTTTATGCGTTCTTCGGCAAGCGTTGCAGTTTCTACTCGGCCGGTGAGCGTGTTAAACCAATCAACCGTCACTGGAGGTAGTATCAATTCACCCGCACGCTGCGGTATTAAAGCCCAGTTGATAGTGAGCTCGGACACTAGCCCTTGTTGGTTCGCACCCAACTTTCGATCAGGCTGCTCGGCATACAGACTAGCTCCTTCGATAGCAGGCATCATGATATCGGGTAGCTGGGAATCTGCCACCCCACTGGCTCGCAAGGTAATGGTTCTGGTGAGCGGCTTATCAACTTCTGCGCTATTAACATCACCAATCCATTGACTGCTCAGCTGTACCACTTTAGCCGGTAGCCACCATGCACTGCCTGAGCTCGGCCGAGGCTTAACATTAAGCGTAATGCTTTCGGTACGACGCGTAAGCTTTCGGGTTGGAGAAAAAAGACTTCTGACACGGGTTGGATTGGCAGGTACCGACACACTAAGCGTTATTGGGTCGAGAACAATCTCGCCGCTCTTTTGCGGAAACAGTGCAAAGCGTCTTTCGGTGACACTGTACTGCCTACCATCGCGGGTTTCATTACGCCGAACGTCTTCACCTAATCGTTCGACAACGATGTCTTCACCCTCTGGCACATCCAGTCCACCGTCAACGATATCGATGGCCTGAAAAACGTTGAGCGTCATCAGCACTTGAGACTGTACCCAGGG
Organism: uncultured Granulosicoccaceae bacterium; assembly: GCA_964498925.1. Classification (GTDB taxonomy): domain Bacteria; phylum Pseudomonadota; class Gammaproteobacteria; order Granulosicoccales; family Granulosicoccaceae; genus Granulosicoccus. Next base: position 5,887 of record CAZCKD010000062.1, on the reverse strand, counting down.
TTCGCGGGTATCGACGACCGCCTCAACAAAAATATCGCGCTTAGCACCACTGGGAAGCGCATTGACGTTTAGGGTATGAGACTGGCTGGACACATTACCCACTCTGACGGGAGGGACGGTAAAAACGCCGATATCTTTTGGCACTAACTCCAACGCCCAGGTCACAACACTGGTTGTTTGCAATCCACCACCAAGACCCATAGTTGTATTAACTTCTCTGGAACTGGATCGACCGACGACTTCAAAGTCCTTGTTTAAAGAGGAGACATCTAGTTCGGCATCCATACCTATTGCCACGATTTGCAAGGTGACAGATTCATCACGAGTTATCGTACTGGCGCTGAGTTGGCTGGTCACGGTGCCATCTTGTGCATAGGCGCTCGACCACAAAACCGTCATCAGGAGCGCACATAACAACGCAACGAGGTTAAGGCCGCTGAAAACGTCTTTTATAGAGCCCACGCGACTAGTACTACCAAGGGTCCCTGGCATCTCGCACCTCCGGAAATTCGTTCATATGGCTCTGCTCGAGTTTTCGTCGTAATAAGCCACGAGGGTCATCAGGGATTCTCCTGAGGATTTGCTCGGTTGCCTGCTCGGACTCTGTTAATGGTTGCTCAGTCTCAACGCCGAGGTTCTGCTCACCTTGTTGCTCGTCACCGTTCTGTTGATTTTCTTGAGCCTCTGCCGCTAACGCATCGCGTGCTGCCTGTTCTTCCTGTTGACGCTGCTCTTCGCTCGATGAAGCGGATTGGTTGTCACCCTGTTCATCATCAGAGTCACCGTCCTGCCCTTCGGATTCTGATTGCTCGCCTTGCTCATCAGACTGATCGCCAGACTCACCACTGTCGCTTTGGTCAGAGGATTCACCTTGTTCGGAAGATTGCTCGTCTGACTGACTTTGCTCACCCGAGTCACCCGACTCGCTGTCCGAATTCTGTTGCTGATCTTGTTGCTGTTGTTCCAGCTCTAAAAGCTGTTGGGCAATATCCCGATTGTGTTCCGCATCTTCATGATTTGGGTCCACTTCCAGGACTGAATCAAAACGCTCTATAGCCTGTTGGTATTGCCCCGACATAACATCGCTAACGGCCTGATTGTACAAAGCCGTATTCGCCTCGGTCGTGCGGCTGCTGTCCTGAAGTGTTTTCTGGTTATCGGAATACGCGTCAGAGGCAGCTTCAAAGTTCCCTTGATTAAAATGCCCCAGCGCTTTCCATCCATCGTCGGGTGCCTTGTTAATCAGCTCTTCGTGAGAACCTTCTTCAAGCAACTTAAGTGCGCGTTGCTCCGGCGTCTGCCACCAATCGCGCCAATCACTAAAAGCGGCAGAGGAATAAACAGATAGAACGCTAAGCAGCATGACACAGCTGGCTCGCGTCACCCATAAAGATCTGCTTATCATGTCGCGACACCTCGACGAAAAGCACCTAACGCAAATAACAATAAAACCCAAACACCCCAAGGTGCGTATTCAATCCAGTATTGTCTTTCTGCACTTGATTCACCAGAGCCTTGAATGGCGATGGACTGCCGAACCGTTTCTAATAAATCCAGATCTTGACTACCGGCAGCTAAGCGAACGGCGACGCCACCACCTGCTTCGGCCAACTGCCGTAAGCCTGTCAGGTTAAGACGAGGCACAACGATTGCGCCATTGCTACGCTGCAAAAACTGACCGTTTGCATCACGCAGGGGTGCGCCTGCGGCAGTGCCTACACCCAATACTGAAAGACGATGCCCGCGGGATTCAATGTCACGCGCTATATCGATGTCTGATTCGTTGACTTGTGTATCAGTAATAAGAAGGATATGGCCCTGCGCAACCCCTGCTTGCTCCAGAAGCTCCAATGCGCGCGACATAGCTAAATCAGGACGGCTACCTTGCACGGGCATAATGTCAGGATCAAGAGAAGGAACAAACGCTTCAATAGTGCTGGCGTCCTCGGTTAACGGACTGATGACATAGGGTCGTTCGGAAAACGCAATGAGACCAGTTTGACGTCCTTCGCTTTGTTGCAGCAGATCAACAAGCTTAAATCTGGCTCGCGTTAAACGATTGGGAAGGACATCATCGGCACGCATTGATCGCGATAAATCGAATACCACAACTTCTGCTTGCTCAGCTTGAAACACCGGCACTTCCCGCTGCTGCCAGACAGGACCTGCCATCAGCAGCAAACAAAATGCCCAGGCAAAGGCTAACAAATAAGCTGCCCACTGACGCTTCGCCTGATGCTGTTCAATGACGTGTTGTTGCAACTCACGATCAACAAGCGAATCCCAGTCACTACTGGCGTTTTGACGTCGAACCAGCACGATAAGCCATAGCAATAAAGGTATGAAACCCAATAACCATTCCGGCCTAAGCCACTCGATATTCCACCCGCTCATGAGCGCGAATCCTCACCCTTAGAGAATCGCGGTAGACCCAACAAGGCCCACAACACCGATAAGACAAGTGCAACCCCTAATGGCCAAGCAAATAATTCACGCAACGGACGATACTCTTCCGACTCAAGTTCGGTCGGTTCGAGCTTGTCAATTTCCTGATAGATATTGGTGAGTTCCTGCTGATTACGCGCCCTGAAATACTGCCCACCCGTTGCACCACTGATTGATCGCAGCGTATCTTCATCTAGCTCACTGCGACGCGTTCCGAAGGCAGAACTAAGAAATCCTTCCCGTATTTCCGAGCCTACGCCAATGGCATGTATTCGGATATCGTTCTCAGCCGCAAGTTTGGCGGCAGCTAGCGGTTCGATAACACCCGCAGAATTGGCACCGTCGGTCAGTAGTATCAATACCCGTGTGGCTTCAGGTCGTTCGCGCAATCGTTTAACCGCCAAACCGATCGAATCACCGATAGCGGTTGACCGACCGGCAAGGCCCACAGTGGCCTCATCAAGAAAATGTTGAACCGTTTCGTGATCGTGCGTGAGCGGTGTTTGAACATAGGCCTGCGAGCCGAACATGATTAAGCCAACGCGGTCACCGGTTCTTCGTGCGACAAAATCCTTGGCAACCTGCTTAACCACCGCCATACGAGTGGCTTTACGATTGCCCGCGTATAGGTCTGCCTCTCTCATACTGCCCGAGATATCAATGCCTAACATGAGATCGCGGCCAGTTACCGGCACACCTATCGCCTCACCAAAATGTTGTGGGCGGGCAGCACTGATCAGTAATGCTAACCAAACGAGAAACAGCAACAACAAACGCAACCAATTTCGACCGGCCTGCCCTCGTGTATCTGTGCTTAAGGCACGGTAAGGCTCAATATCAGGAACCAGCAATGCGCGTTGTTTAGTCGCTTCTTGAGCAGGCAGGAACAAATACACAAGCACCGGCAAAGGCGCTAGTAACAAAGCCCAGGGAAAAACCCAGTTGAGCTCACTCAACATGCAGGCCACCCCATTGTGTTATTCCCCGCCCCGCAATTCACTTAAACGACCTTGCTGATGAGCGAATCAGCTCATCCATAGCATCCATCAGTGAATGCAAATCGGATGGGTTCACATGAGGATCGCGCTGGTACTGGGAAGACTCTAACAAGCTGCCAAAACCATCGGCAAACAAAGACCGGCCGGCGACATCATCCAACGCCTTCAACCATTCAGCACCATGCAAACTGGCTACAGCTTGGCGACCTTTCGTTTTCAGCAGTACGCGTCGGGCCAGTTTGGACGTATCAGACAACGTTATCGAAGCCGGGTGTTGTTCAATCGACTCGCGTATTCTCGCCAATTCGCCATTAGCTTCGCGTTGCCATAGCCTTGCCTGACGACGCTTTCGCCAAAGCCGCCACACTGCTGCCAGGACAATCAACGCAAGCAGTAAAATCCACCAGCCCATCGCAGGCACGCCGCTGACTTCCGGCACATGCACCGATCGAAGCTGATTAAGTAATGCTTCTTTTTCGTTCACGACACACCTGTCAGCGGTTGTTGCCGGGAAACAATGCGAGCGCTGGTATCTAACAGAGGATCATTGGTTAAAGCGCTGGTGAAATAATGACGGCCTGCACCAAAGAGTGTTTTTAATTCTGCTTGTCTCTCTTGAAAACGATCTTGATATCGAAGGCGTTGCTGCTTGGAACCCATGTCCAGTGTGAATCGTTTTTGATGGCCCGCTATCGCTGAACGAAACGAAAAGCGACCCTTTGTCGGCAGTTCAACTTCAAGTGGATCGTTAATCTGCACAGCAACAACATCTAACGTTTGCATAAGACTACCCAGTGATGATCGGGCCTGTTCATCAAACTGATTAAAATCGCTGAGTATGACAACCGTACTGCCACCGTGAGCTCCCTGCCGGAGTCTGCTGAGCGTATCGGCAAAAGGATGTTTATCAGAAACCCCGGTTTGAGACTGGCACTCCTGTATAGCGCGAAAAAGGCTCATGAGCCCTCGCCTACCGGCTTGAGGGCGTACTTCGCGATGGCTTTCATCCGTAAACACGAAGCCACCCACCCTGTCCTGATTAGCAATAGCACTCCAACCCAACAACGCAGCTAAGCGTGCAGCCATCATGGATTTATACATACCGCGCGTACCAAAGCGCATGGAGGCTGTGTTGTCTACCACCAGAAGAACAGGCCTTTCACGTTCTTCTATAAACAGTTTGGTCTGAGCGCGTCCTGTTCGGGCGGTGACCTTCCAATCGATCATTCGCACATCGTCGCCCGGCTGGTACTCACGTACTTCGGAGAAATCCAGCCCTCGACCTAAGCGACGCGACACGGAAGCGCCGTTCATGGGCGCTGCGCTTTTACGACGCACTCGTCGCTGCAAAGCATTGGCAGCACTGCGTAACTGCACCAGTTCATCCAGACTGGTGGACACGGGCGACTCAAAACTGAAACGATCGCGGCTAGTCATCAGACAAGTACCAACGGTAAATCAAGGTACCGCGATAAGACGAAGCAAGCGATCAATAACAGCATCTGCATTCACGCCATCGGCTTCTGCTTCGAAGGACAACAACAGTCGATGCCTGAGTACATCGTGAACAATCGCTTGCACATCACCTGGTGAAACATAATCACGACCATCCAACCAGGCATGCGCCCGAGCGCAGGAATCCAGACACAGAGTGCCACGTGGGCTTGCACCGTATTCAAGCCATCGAGCGAGATCCTGATCGTGTAATTCGGGTGTTCGCGTCGCTGTTATCAATCGGACAATGTAATCCTCGACATCATCGGCCATAAATACTTCCAGCACTTCGCGACGCGCTGTGTAGAGTTCGTTCAATGCAAAACGTTGGTTCGACAGATCAGAGTTGGACGCAGTAGCCGACTGCATAGGTGCACCACTAGCCTGCAATGCTTCAGCCCTAACTAACCGAAGTATGTCGGCTTCATGCTGTGCATCGGGGTAACCAATAAGTACTTGCATCACGAAGCGATCTAACTGAGCTTCAGGCAAGGGGTAAGTACCCTCTTGCTCAATAGGATTTTGAGTTGCCATAACCATAAAGGGGCTGGGCAACGCATAGGTTTGATGACCGACAGAAATTTGCTGTTCTGCCATGGCTTCCAACAAGGCCGATTGAACCTTTGCGGGTGCACGATTAACTTCATCAGCCAGAATCAGATTGTTAAACAGCGGACCGTTTTGAAAAACAAAACTACCATCCGCCGGGCGATAAACTTCGGTACCGGTTAAGTCAGCAGGAAGTAGATCCGGTGTGAACTGAATACGCTGAAAGTCCGCTTCTATTCTGTCGGCGAGCGCTTTGATGGCGCGTGTCTTGGCCAAACCTGGAGCACCTTCAACCAACAAATGCCCATCGACCAATAAAGCAATTAATAATCTGTTAACTAACTTCGGTTGCCCCACAACCGCATTCTCCAGCTGCCCTCGCAACTGGTTAACTTTTTCTA
>CAZCKD010000061.1:0-17894 GCA_964498925.1 uncultured Granulosicoccaceae bacterium | reverse complement strand
CGTATACGACGAAGCCGTAGCACCCGGTATATTCACTCCCCCTCGCTGCCATTGGTAAACTATAGAACCGATACCATCTTGATCAGCCAAGGTATTCGAGGCAGAAAGCACCTCACCGACTACGGGTGTCGAATTGTCAATTAAAACAAGCCCAGTCGGCAAATCATTAGAAGGCGTAATCGAAACACTAGTGTTGCCGGATACCTCCAGTGCGCCTGGGGCACCTTGACTCACGACACTATCACCGCCATCGCCAAATACCCAATCGAGCTGAACGCTCGCAGGTGGCGTGTTATTGGAATTTTGATAAGCGATCTGTTGCAGTGCTTCGTTTACCAGTGCATTGGTGGCATTCGCTGTGAAATCCAGCTGTAATGCTCCTGATGAATTGGTCGTGACAGCACCTATAGTATTTCCGCCAACAACAATACTCCCACCTTGCGTGAGATCGCCTAAGTTACCCCCAACAGCAGCAACGTACTCATCATGGTCATCCGCCCCACCTGCTCGGTTAATTGTTAAATAGGCGCCATTAAAATTGTTGAAGCTTGACAGTTCACGGTCGAAGATCATGACGTCGCTATCTAAAACAACAGCGTCGCCGTCCTCGATGTACGTTGGAGTACCATTTAGAAAATTGATCGGGCCATCATGGTTTTCAAACCATATAATTTGATCTCCCACCGCCGCTGCAGCAAATACGTCAAGATCCCCATCTTCGTCTAGATCTGCACTCGTTACGCTAAACGCACCGTCAACAGCATTACTTATGATATGTGTTGTAAAATTCTGATTCCCATCGTTCTCGAACCAGGCAATTTTATCGTCATCAAGAGATGCAGACAGCACATCTAGATCCCCATCACCATCAAGATCCGACGTTACGACCCTGCGAGCGCCCGGCGCGTTTGCGTAAATTACATGAGGGACAAAGCTCTCATTACCGTCGTTTTCATACCATGCAATGACCCCATCAAGATAGGAACCAGAAAACACATCCAGGTCTCCATCCCCGTCCATATCTGCAATCTCAACAGAAAAGGCCCCATCTGCAGATGAGGTAATGATATGGGTTACGAAGTTCTCACTTCCGTCATTTTCGTACCAGGCAATCTTATCGTCGTCTACTGAAGCGGATAGCACGTCCAAGTCACCATCGGCATCCAGATCAGCAGTTCTTACGGTGCGAGCACCATCCGCAGCTGATGAAATAAGATGAGTTGTGAAGTTCTCATTACCATCGTTCTCATACCATTCGATAGTATTCCCTATATATGCTGCGGAAAGTACATCTACGTCTCCATCCTCATCAATGTCCGCTGTAATGACATTAAACGCACCATTTGCAGTCGCTGAAATTATATGAGTAGTAAAATTCTCGCTGCCGTCATTTTCGTACCATGCAACCTTGTCGTCATCGATTGATGCGGTTAGCAAGTCCACATCACCATCACCGTCAATATCCGCAGTGATTACGGTGCGAGCGTTATCTATATCCGTTGTTACTGTGTGGGTGGTAAAAATCTCGTTGCCATCGTTCTCGTACCAGGCAAGTCTATCGTCGACACTTGACGCTGAGAGTATGTCTAAATCGCCATCTTGATCAATATCAGCAGTTTCTACGGTTGCCGCACCATCCGCATCTGCGGCTACGATATGAGCAGTCAACGCGAGTGCATCACTATTACTAAAAACCGGACTATCGTTATTATTGACATCATTGATGATGGCTTGTATCTCAGCCACCGTCGGCGGGTTACTGAAATCTGATTCTTGAGCTATGCCACTTTGATACCCACCTTCATTTTGTGCAATTAGATTTTCCAGACCAACAACACCAGACAATTGAGCAAAACTAACACTTGTACCGTTTGTGTTGCTTCCGCCACCTACCGATGCAGAATCTTCCAAAATTTCATCAAGTACAACTTGTAGAAAATTAGAATCTGGATCTAAGGGATCTGTGCCCTGCGCAGCCTCTTCAGTATCCGGACTACCGTCATTGTCATCATCCAGATCCGATGCGTTTGGCGTACCATCTCCATCAGTGTCTATCTGTACAGTTATGGCCCGAGAGGTAAGCGAGAATTCTGTTATTTCGCTGTTATCAATCCTGTAGGTGTAGACACCGTCATCAGCTTCTGTGGCGCTGGCAATATCTAACTGCCGCGTGTTTACGCCAGGCAATGAAACGCCATCTTTAAACCATACATAACTATCATTACCTGTAGGGTTATCCGGTGTCTGCGGCACCAGTGTAAGACTAATACCTGTATTAACAATACTGCGCTCAGTGTCAACCTGATTTTGGTTGATATATGTGAATGTATTCGTATTCGCGTCAGCAGCCGCAATACTGGGTTCTAAGTCTGTAAACGTAAAGTCATTAAACTGTGCTGACACTGACAGTAATGCGGGTAGCGTACCCACGAGAGACAAATCACCAGACAATTGATTGTTATGTAAGTAGAGATATGCAAGCTTTGACAAGCTGCTTAGCGGGTTGATATCCCCTGTAATCTGATTCGTGATTAGATTTAGCGTATGCACATCTGTTAACGAAGAGACAGGACTGAGCGTACCAGTCAGTTGATTGGTCGCAATATTAACGCTTTTCAATTTTGTTAACTGAGATATAGGCTGTAATGTGCCTGTGAGGCCATTACTACTTAAGATGAGAGTCTCGAGATTGATCAATGGCGTTATTGCGTCCAGTGTCCCCGTGAACTGGGCATCTGAGGCGTGTAAATACGACAAGGTTGTCATTCCCGATAAAGCGGTTGAACTACTCGCTATTGCACCTGAGAATTCGTTGCTATAGACGTATAGCCATTTTAGTTTTGATAAGTTACCTAACGCATCTAAGTTTCCCGTCAGATCGTTTGCTCCAACGTTAAGGGTGACTAACTCGCTTAGCCCTGCCACAGGGCTAAGAGTTCCACTTATCTGCGCTGTGGCTATGGATATATTTGTTAAGTTTGCCAACGGCGTTAGCGGACTTAGAGTGCCTGTTATTGCATTGTTAGAAGCGATAATTGTTTCTAAACTTGTGACTGCACTCAACGGGGCCAATGTACCGGTAAATTGATTGCCCGACATATGCAAATACGTCAAACCTGTCATCCCTGATAGTGTTGTAGAAGTACTCGCTATTGGGCCAGAGAGGAGATTGTTATAAACATAGACCCATTTCAATGCAGATTGATTTCCAAGGGGATCCAAATTACCGGTTAGTTTATTTGCGCCTAAGTTTAAACTCGTGATGTTATTCAGCCCAGAGAAAACCGACAGAGTTCCACCAATGTTGGTATTAGTGATGGCAACAGTTGTTAAATTCACTAAAGGAGCCAGCGGATCAAAAGTTCCAGTCAATGGATTAGAACTCAACACTATATTTTTCAGGCTCGTAACAGAAGAAAGTCGATCTAATGATCCAGAGAACTGATTGGAGGAAACATGCAAATTTTCCAGCGAAGACATGCCCGATAGAGTGTTGACACTTGTGGCTAATTGTCCAGAGAATTGATTGCTATACCCATAAAACAGTTTAAGTTGAGAAAGGCTACCTAAACGATCAAGGTTTCCGGTTAGGTTATTGGCTGCTAAATTCAGGTGAGTCAAACCAGAGAAACCAGAAAGGTCAGGCAGCGCGCCCGTCAAATTGTTGCTCGCTAGCGTTATCGTAGTAACCTGGCCTCCACCAACAGTAACTCCATGCCAATCATTCGCAGACGTCCCCGTAAACCAATTAGTCTTATTGGTCCAAGCACTACCACCTGTTGCATTATAAAAATTGGAAAGAGCCATGCACTGTGAAAACGGAATGTCCGTAATCAGATTACATGCAGCGACAGTCGAGTGTGCAGACTGTGGGAACATCCCACTATAGGCTAGCAATATCGGTACTATCGCCGTACGAACCGCTAATCTAGCGATCTTCAATACCGCTGTAATTCGAACAATTGAAGGCATCAATACCTTGATTGCTAAATTCATCATTGAACTCGTTTCAGACGTGACTGCGTTGCCAATACAAACTAAAACGCACATGCCACCTATTGATCCGGCTCAAGCAATTAGCTAGCCATCGGCATTCACGCAATCATTTAGACACGCGAAAGCGATCCCAATACAATAAAGGGTGTCTTTTTTGAAACAAAATCAGGACGTTAGAACACCTTAAAACGTTAGCTGGTGATGACTAATCGAGGTCGCATCTAAGAAGCAATCATTTCTAGATCGACATCAGAATCCCAGAGTAAACCCTACAGCAGTATCGGTTTCGCTAATGGCTTCTAGACCATCCAGGTCAATTCTACGGACTCGATAACTAAGCTTAATAGCGCCTCTCTGTACCCGCATAGATACACCAGCTTCTAATCGGGATTCCAAGAATGCATCTGTCGTGAAAACATCTGCGTCGAGTTCCAATTTGAATAAATCGGATAACACCTGGCTAGCTCGACCTCTAAGCACACCAACACTTGAATTGACCTCATCCAATCCGGTTTGCTCAGCGTAGGCTATCGCCTGGTATCCAATACCCGCTTCCAGCACAACTTGTTGCTTTTCATTCGCCAGGAGCGATAAACCAATACCCCCTAGAACTAACGTATCCCGATCAATACTCAACGCGTCCTCTATTCGTAGACGCCCTTCCCCAAAGCCATAGACGTCTTTGGTGAACCAGTATCGCGGCCTGTACCCAAGCTCATAACTGCTATCGCCCGAAAGAATCCAATCAGCATAGAGGTAATGGCTTACCGGTGATTCATTCAAGCTTGCATGCGCTCGAATGCGAGTCGCAGAATTGCCATCGCGAAGGATGGACCCTCCTTCCAGACCATATGTCCATTCCGCCCAACTGATGGACGGCAAAAAGACCGCTGCCACTAGCGTTATAAAACGCAGAGATTTTTTCATTTTCATCAGGCCAAACGTAAGAAGCATCAGTTTACGTGAGGCAGATCAACGATGGACGCCCGCCAGAGTGCCTGACCGATCCAGAATGATCATCGAAACAATTGATAACAATGTTTGAACGTGAATCTGTATCAGATTCACTCAATGGATACCCTTAAAAAGGAATATCGTCATCAAAGTCAGCCGTTACCGCGGCCGGAACACCTTGTGGTTTAGCGGCTTGGGAAGACGAATCAGAGGATGAAGAGCCGCTCTGCGAACCACCCTGGGAACCACCTTCCCCTGCTCGACCGATACGCCAAGCTTGCAGGTTGGTGAAGTACTTACCGTTCCATTCACGACCACGCAAATCAAAATCGACTTCGATCATATCGCCTTCGGAATAATCATCAATCAGTGAACATTTATCCTGCACTAATTGAAATGCCACCATTTGTGGATACTGACCGTCACTGACTTCAATAACAAATTGACGCACTTGAAAAGACGCACCTTTTGTCTCGCTATCAAAAATCTTTTCAATCTTGCCTTCAGCTTTGTAGCCCATGAACTTATCCGCGTGTGTTGTGATAATTAATAATCGATTAACGGCCCTTTGAGGACTTAACGTTATCGATTAGCCGGAATAATTGGTGTTGATCGTTCGACATCCGCATTTTGACCGCGATGGCGAAGCGCGTGATCCGCAAGCACCAGCGCTAACATGCCTTCGGCAATCGGTGTTGCACGGATGCCAACGCACGGATCATGGCGTCCTGTTGTTATGACTTCGATGTCATTACCGTGAATATCAACACTTCGGCCAGGAATTCGAACGCTGGACGTCGGCTTGAGCGCTAAGGCCGCCGTGATGCTTTGACCGGACGAAATACCACCCAGAACGCCACCAGCCTCATTCGATAAAAAGCCTTGACTGGTTATCTCATCGCGGTGTTCAGTGCCACGCTGTGTGACGCAGCCAAAGCCTGCGCCTACCTCAACGCCCTTAACCGCATTGATACTCATCAGCCCATGAGCAATGTCCGCATCCAGCCTATCGAACACGGGTTCGCCCCAACCGACGGGGACATTGTCCGCCTGAACGTTGACTTTGGCTCCGATGGAATCGCCGTCTTTGCTCAACTGCTTCATATACGCTTCGAGTTCAGGGACTTGAGCGGCATTTGGCCAGAAAAACGCGTTGTTCTCGATTTCATTCCAATCGAAACCTGAACGATCTAATTCAATAGGACCCAACTGCGATAAATATCCGCGGATATGAACGCCACCGAATGACGGCTGAGCTAACGCAATTTTGGCGATTGAGCCTGCGGCAACGCGCATGGCCGTCTCACGGGCTGATGAGCGTCCACCACCCTTGTAGTCGCGAAAACCATATTTTTGCTGATAGGTGTAATCGGCGTGGGCCGGACGAAATTGTTCTTTGATTTTGTCGTAGTCGCGAGATCGTTGATCTGTGTTGCGAATTAGCAGGCCTATTGGGGTGCCGGTGGTAAGGCCTTCGAAGACCCCCGATAGAATTTCCACCTCATCGGCTTCCCGCCTCTGGGTGGTATAGCGGCTCTGCCCGGGCTTTCGGCGATCCAGGTCACGCTGTAAGTCACTGGTGGTCAACGGTAATCCCGGAGGACAACCGTCTACGATACAACCTAATGCCGGACCGTGACTCTCACCAAAGGTTGTGACGGTGAAGAGCTTGCCGAATGTATTACCTGCCATGACGACAAGTATACAGGGCTAACTGACCCGCTCGACACCCTGCACGTTGCGCAATTGCCGAATTTTGTCCATGACAGTGGCCAACTCGTCGGTATTAGAGACATGCATACCAATTTTCATGTCCGCAGTCTGCTGGGTCTGGTCGCTCAGTGTATTCACGGATACCACGTCTACATTGAGTGTCGACAAGGCTGTGGACACATCGCGCAGCAGGCCATGCCGGTCGAATGCCTTGATATGAATTTCTACCTCATAGCGACTGGTGTCGTTATCCCCCCAATCGACATCGACCAGCCGGTCTCGTTCTCTTTCGCGCAGATTCAGAATATTGCTGCAATCGGCACGGTGAATGGTGACACCCTTTCCGCGAGTGATAAAACCAACAATGATGTCCGGAGGTACCGGCTGGCAACAAGGGGCAATCTGGGTGAGTAGATTACCAACACCGCGAACCTGAATAGAGCCTTGCGAGCGATCGCGTTGGGTTGTTTTGGTTGGCTCAGGCACACGTTGCACCGGCGGTGCCAGATGATCAATAGCACCGACTATCTGGCCAACCGTGACGTCATTTCGACCAATAGCGGCAAACAGCTCATTGGGCTTATCGAATTTCAGCCTTTTGACCAACGTATCGATAGCAATCGATGACGCTTTGAAGCGTTTAAGTTCTCTATCGAGAATCACCCTGCCATCAGACACATGCTGCTCATGATCTTGTTGATTAAACCAGGCTCGAACCTTGGATCTTGCCCGACTGCTATTAATGTAGCCGAGTGATTTATTCAACCAGTCGCGACTGGGGGCCGGCTCTCTGGTAGTCAGCACTTCAACCTGATCGCCATTATTCAACACGTAGGTCAGAGGAACGATTCGACCATTGACCTTCGCGCCTCGACACCGGTGGCCAATCATTGAATGTATGTGATAAGCAAAATCCAACGGTGTTGATCCTCTACTCATATCTATGACTTCACCCTTGGGAGTGAATACATAGGCGCGCTGTGTATTGAGTTGCTGTGAGAAGCCTTCTATTAAATGCTCATCATCGTTGTCTTCCAGCAATTGCCTTAGAGAATTAATACCTTTTTGTAAATTGGCATCAACCGGGCTGCCTTCTTTGTATGCCCAGTGAGCTGCGACACCGTTTTCAGCATCATCATCCATGGAGCGGGTTCGAATTTGTATCTCCAATGGCTTTCCGCCGGGTCCAATGACCGCGGTATGCAAAGAACGATAGCCGTTGTCTTTCGGGTTGGCGATGTAATCATCAAACTCGCGCGTGATAGGTTGCCAATAACTATGCGCGACTCCCAGTACGCTGTAGCACTGCTGCAGGTCATCAACCAGCACGCGAACGGCACGTACATCGAATAAGTCAGTAAACTCAATACGCTTATCACGCATCTTCTTCCAGATGCTGTAGATGTGCTTCGGGCGGCCAAAGACGACGGCGTTCTCTATTCCGTACTTAACAACACGGCCGGACAACTCTTCCACAAAACTTGTGATGTAGGCTTCCCGGGCAGCGCGGTTTTCTTCAAGCGCTTTTGCAATGCGTTTATAGGACTGTGGTTCAACGATGCGAAACGCGATGTCCTCCAGCTCCCACTTAAGCTGACCAAGCCCTAAACGATTAGCCAAAGGCGCGTAAACGCTGAGCGTCTCTTTGGCAACATCGACACAGTTGTATTTCGGGGTTTTGACAAAATCGTACAAACGCTGTGTTCGATAAGCCAGCTTAACCAGTACAACCCGCACATCTTCGACCATCGACAGCACCATACGACGTAGTGTCTCAGCGCGATCTTTGGATCCAAACGCAACGGTGATGTCCAATTCGTTAAGCCAACGAACGCCCTCAGTGAGTTGCGCTATTTCCTGACCATACTGCTCGCGAACAAAATCACTGGAATATTCTTTAGCCGCGACATTAGTACCTAATAAAGCCGAGACGATGATGGGCACATCTGCTCTCATGTGCTTTAGCTGAGCCGCAACATGTAACGCATCCGGGTAATGCGTTTTGAGATCTTTTATGGCCCAGCAATGCTCAACGGCACGGCTGATGACGATACGCTGATCGCGCGTACAGTTTTCGGACAAATAGGACTGCGCAGAATCTAACGATGCTAACGCAGCTTCGTCCGCACTGTAGGTGTGTTTCACAACGCCACCGTCTTAGTGTTTAGCGTTAATTGGCGTGGCGCAATGCAACAATCGGCGGCGTAAACAGTACGCGCCGTGTTGCCAGATAGCCTGCGATCGCTATGCCGATAGCGCCGCCCAAAATACCAATAAACCATAACCGCAAATTCAACTGAAAAGGTAGTTCGAATACAAACTGACTTAACGACCAGGCAATCGCCGTTGCAAAGATGGCTGCTAATAAACCTGCTATGGCACCCAGAATGGCAAATTCGAGAATAACTGCTTCACGCAACTGCTTGTGAGAGGCACCCAATGCTCGTAACAAGGCCGATTCTCTTATGCGTTCGCCCTGACTACTTTGAACCGCTGCGAGCAACACACAAAAGCCTGCAAGCAACGTAAATAGAAACACATATTCTACAGCCAACGAGGCTCTTTCCATTAAAGATTTTATACGCGTGATGATTGCACCAACATCGAGCGTCGCAATCCCTGGAAATTGCCTAACCCAACCGGTAGTCGCCTCTGCAAAACCTTCGTCGATATGAAAACTCGTCACATAGGTAGACGGTAAGCCCTGCAACATCGCAGGCGATGATACAGCGAAAAAATTAACCTGGAATGACTCCCAATCAACTTCGCGCCAGTTGGCCACAGTGGCAGTGGTTTCGACACCAGCCGCCTTAAACGTCAGGGTGTCCCCAATCTCAAAACCCCTTTCTTCCGCCCACTCTTGTTCGATGGAGAGTAATGGAGGTGCAGAACCGTCTTCAGCCCACCACTCACCGGCGACGATGTCATTGTTTGCTGGCAAGGTATTAGAAAAAGAAAGATTATATTCACGACGAGCTCTACGAATCTCTCGATCTGTTGCACCATCTGTAGCAATCGGCTCACCATTGTGAGACACAAGTCTGGCACGTACCATCGGATGAATCCCGGTGGACTTAATGCCTTGGGATTCAAGCTGCGCACCAAAGCCCTCTACCTGGTCCGGTTGAATATTGACTACGAATACATTGGGTGCATCGGCGGGTAAATCCTGTTCCCATGCTGACAAAAGATCAACACGCACAAATGAGATAAGCAACAGCGCCATGATGCCCATGGCAAAGGCCGCCAACTGAACAACACTACTGGCGGCCCGCCTCTGCAAGCCAGCGGTGCTTAATCGAAAACGCTGACCAGCCAAGGCTCGAACAACGTTGATCATCAAGCGCCCGAAAATACCAAACACACTAAGCATAAGCACAACGCCGACAACAACAATGGCGCTGAGCAACGCATCCTTAGATAACAGAAAGACCACCAGAAACGTGGCGACAAGTCCCAAAGCACCGGCAACCAGAGAGCTGCTGTCCAAACCTGAATAATCGCGTTGCAGTACGCGCATGACGTTGACGCGCCCAGCCTTGATGATGGGCAGAAGACCAAAACCTGCCAACGCAATAAAGGCGGTCAGCATGCCAATAACCGGAGGCAATAGCCCTGGCGCCGGCAGCTGCAAGCCAAACCAACCTGCGAGTAAGTTGGCCAGAATCAGCTGTGCAAACCAGCCGATCAGAATGCCTGCTAAGGAGGCGACAATTGCTATCAGGGCAAGTCGCGTCGACAACCAAAGGATAACTTCGTTACGAGACGCTCCCAGCGTACGCATGACGGCGCTGGCATCGGCCTGACGAAACGCAAAATGGCGAACCGCCAAGGCGATGGCCGCACCCGCCAAAAGGACAGTGACAACGGAAGCCAAGCCGAGAAATCGTTGCGCCCTATCCAGCGCACGCCGCATTTGCGGACTACCGTCCCGAACGCCTTGCACACGAACATCGGTGGAGTAGTCAGTTTCCAACATGTCCCTGGCATCATCAATCTCGGATATCGGCCCTGACATGAGCAGGGAAAACCTGGCTCGACTGCCATCGCCAAGAAGTTCTGCCTCGGCTAAATCGTCCATCCCGATCATGACCCGGGGAGCAAATTCAAAGGCATTCTGCCCCCGATCGGGTTCGAGCAAAATGACTCGGGTGACATTGAAACGCTTCGTGCCTAATTCAAGCACATCACCAGCAACAAGTTCGAGGGCCGATGCAAGTTGCACGTCCACCCAGACGCTCCCACTTTCAGGAGCAAGATTTTCGCTGGGGATAGGTACATCCGGATCAGCTATATCGGCTAACTTCAACGTTCCTCTTAGTGGATAGCCGTCGGTAACAGCCTTAACTGCCACCAGTTGAGACTCATCGCGCGCATTAACGACAACACTGGGAAACCGGATATGCTGAGCAGTATCCAGTCGACGATTGGAAATATTTTCCAGCAGAGGTTCTGGCAAACGAAAGCCTGAGCTTGCGAGTAGATCTGCCGCTAAAACATCGCCAGCCTGTCGTTCAACGGCACGCCCGATACGATCTGTGAAAAAACCCACCGCCGTAACCGATGCTACGGCGACCAGTAGGGCAAGCGCAAGAACGCGCAATTCACCGGCTTTTAGATCACGTGTAAGAGAACGGAGCGCAAAGCGCAATTGTTGTCGGATGTTCAGCATGCCACCCGCTTGAGTCGCCGTACTCATACCGCTTCCAACTGTCCATTACCCATTTTCAGAATTCGGTCGCAGCGTTTTGCCAGTGTATTGTCATGGGTGACCAATACGACGGCTGTACCCTGTTGTTCACGCAGTGAAAACATAAGTTCGATAACTCTTTCACCGGTATCGCTGTCCAGGTTGCCAGTGGGTTCATCAGCGAAGAGTACGCCTGGCTCTGTTACAAACGCTCTGGCTAGCGCCACCCGTTGTTGCTCCCCACCCGACAACTGCAAAGGTTGATGACCGGAACGGGATGAAAGACCCACTTGATCCAACATGGCACTCGCTCGACTTTTTGCATCAGCCTGGCCGGTAATTTCCAACGGCAACATGACATTTTCCAAAGCGGTTAAACCGGGCAGCAATTGGAAGTTCTGAAACACGAAGCCAACTTGCCCGGCTCTGAGGCGAGCCCGGTTGTCCTCATCCAGCTCGGAAAGCGGTTCTCCTAGCAGATCGACGCGCCCGTCTGAAGGGGTATCCAGACCGGCCAGAATGCCCAGCAACGTTGACTTTCCCGACCCCGATGGACCAACGATAGCCACGGTTTCGCCCGCTAGCACCTGGATATCCAAAGCGTGCAGGATGGTCAAATTGCCTTCCGGGCCAGTCACCCGTTTGGCAATACCGTCCCCATTCAGGACAACTGCAGGGGCGTTTCGTAAGGCACTTTCTGCATTACCTAGGGTCTTATTAGTCATACTTACTTTTATACTGTCGATAGACGGTTGGTGTCTCGGACATCTGAACACGACCAAAATTCGATCCAGATACCTACAAAAAACGATATTAATGTTTTATTCGAGATGAACAAGTAATGGGATTCATGACATTTATTCGCGCAACTCTACTAATCGCCCTGCTTTTTTCCGGAGCCCTACGAGCTGAGGGCCAGAACATACTGGTTATCGGCGACAGCATCAGTGCAGCGTATGGGCTGGACGAAGCAGACGGCTGGGTGCAGTTAACCGAGGACAGCCTCCGTGAAGAAGGCTATGACGTCACAATAACCAACGCCAGTATAAGCGGTGATACAACCGGTGGTGGATTAAGACGCCTCCCCGATGCACTGGATCGATTCGATCCTGACTTACTCATTATAGAGCTGGGCGGTAACGATGGTCTTCGCGGTTACCCCACAAAAGTCATGCAACAGAATCTGGAAAACATGGCGACGCTGGCCAGCAATCACGGTGCACTGGTGCTGATACAAGGCATGATGATTCCATCCAATTACGGCCCCGCCTACCTCAAACTTTATTCAAAAGCTTTTGCAGATGCCGCCGAGAACTCCGGAAGCCTGTTTCTGCCCTTTTTGTTAGAACCCATCGCTGAGGATCGAAGCTATTTTCAGTCCGACGGCATTCACCCATCTGCAGATGCCCAACCATTGCTCGTAGAGCATACGTTGCCCATGATAAAAACAGCGTTAGAGGAGTTAAAAGTCAATGTCCAATAGAAGCAAATTCCAATTCGAAGGATCAACGGGTGAAAAGCTGGCAGGTTTACTGGAAACACCGGATCAACCACCCATAGCGACGGCCTTGTTTGCACATTGCTTTACTTGCGGTAAAGACATTGCAGCTGCTTCACGAATTGCTCGTGCATTGGTTAAACGTGGTTATGCTGTTATGCGGTTTGACTTTACCGGTCTTGGCAGCAGTGACGGTGACTTTGCGAATACAAACTTTACCTCTAATGTGGAAGATCTTATCGCAGCAGCTACGCACCTGCGTGACGCCGGCATGCCGCCGACGCTACTGATAGGACATAGCCTCGGTGGTACAGCGGTTTTAAGCGCTGCGCATAAGGTCCCCGAGTGCAAAGGTGTTGTCACTATCGGCTCACCGGCAGATGCTCAACATGTGTCACATCAGTTCAAGTGCGATATCGAAAGTATCGAGAAAAACGGCGAAGCAGAAGTGAACTTGGCTGGCCGTAAGTTTCTTATTAAAAAGCAGTTCCTTGATGATATTAATCAAAGCAGCATCGGTCACATCAGCCGTTTAAAAACAGCCTTTCTCGTTATGCATTCCCCTGTCGACACCACGGTCGACATTAGTGAAGCGGAACGCATTTATCGTGCAGCCCACCACCCGAAAAGCTTCGTCAGCCTTGACGATGCCAGCCATCTATTAAGTAAAGCCAGTGACGCTGAATATGTTGCCGACGTCATTGCCGCCTGGGCTCTAAGACTGGTGAAGACCGCAGATCCCGAAGAGCGTCCGAAGGTTGCCGCGGGTGAATTGACTGTCAGCGAACGCAACCGGAAATTCATGCTGGACGTTTTCAGTGACACTCATCACTGGATTGCAGATGAGCCAACCCGATCAGGCGGTAACAATGCAGGTCCTGACCCCTATGAACACTTGCTCGCATCAATTGGCACCTGCACTTCCATGACGCTCAGAATGTACGCTGGTCGTAAGAATTGGCCGCTGGAAAATGCTGAAGTGACTTTGCGACATAATCGGGAACACTTAACCGATTGTGCCGATTGTGGTGATACGCCAGTGCAGCTTGATGTCATCGATCGTGACATCAAACTGCACGGTGACTTGACGGATGAACAGCGAGCGCGCTTGATGGAGATTGCTGACAAGTGTCCGGTACACCGCACCTTGTCCGGCAAACTGGAAATTCGAACCAGCAACGTTGCGGTTTAATTTCCAAGTCATCCCGTTAGCTCACCACTAGGTGAGTTAACATTCGTGGATGAATGAGAGGCAAGCGACTCAGGAATTTTTGCAGGGTGTAAAGGAGATTGCACCCCTTGCATTAGGTGTCATCATCTATGGATTGGCATTTGGGCTTCTGGCAGCTCAGGCTCAAATGGGTAGTTTGCAAATCGGCGCGATGGGAACACTGGTATTTGCCGGTGCTTCCCAAATACTGCTTGTTGAGCGTCTTGTTGCGGGCGCCGGAGCCATGGCTGCTCTAATCGCAGCTATCGCCATCAACCTCCGATTACTGCTGGTTAGCGCGTCCATCCGAGATGTCTACAAAGGACGCCCTTGGTGGCAGATTATGTTTGGCGCGCATATGACCACCGATGAGAATTGGGCGCTTATGCTCGCCACCAGAGCCAAAG
This sequence comes from uncultured Granulosicoccaceae bacterium, assembly GCA_964498925.1. GTDB lineage: Bacteria > Pseudomonadota > Gammaproteobacteria > Granulosicoccales > Granulosicoccaceae > Granulosicoccus. Next base: position 3,426 of record CAZCKD010000061.1, on the reverse strand, counting down.
GGCAAGCTGTCGGCTACTGGTATCTCGTTGGCGGAGGGGCCTGCTTGTGGTTTGTCTGGGTAGCCTCAACAACTTTGGGCGTGCTGTTTGCCACTCAAATACCTGAACCTCGTGCGTTGGGCATGGACTTCGCTTTTACGGCAGCCTTCATTGCGATAGCAACGTCTCTATGGCGCGGCCGATCAGATCTCATCCCGTGGGCCGTATCCGTCAGTATCGTCGCTTTGTGCTTATTAACGGGTTGGTTGGATTCTTCCTGGGCATTGGTGCTAGGTGGATGCGTAGGGGCTGCCGCTGCCGGATTACTTAACCATGACTGATACTTGGCTAGTCATCATACTGCTGGCACTGGCAACATTTACGATTCGCCTGTCAGGCATTTTATTAGGACAACGTCTGCCTGAATCCGGGCCATGGGCACGCGCACTCAACGCCTTGCCCGGCTGCCTGATTATTTCACTGGTTTCAGTACTTGTATTATCAGGGGGAGTGAATGAATTAATCGCAGGCGCTATATCGTTGATTGTCGCTCTGCTGACCCGCAGCCTACCACTGACGATGGCTGCAGGCATATTCGCAATTTATGGGCTTAGATTACTCTAAGCACCCATCCCTTAAGTTGCACCTTTCAAGCATCTTCAGAGACGAGCATTAGCGCTCACAATTTCAAACCATTAGAGTTGTTAAAAAGGACTCATAGCACTTAATTCCCATACAGCCTCTCCTCCAACGACCGACCGCGTGATAGCTGTCGGTATGTCCAACCGTTTTGCATAAGTAGCTGCATAAGCTCGGCGCTTGCTTGCATATCATCGGATGTCTGGATGAGATAATCACCCTGTGCAGATTTTTTTATGCTGGTAATGCTCGAAATATTTTGTGCACCGGCAATAAATTCAGATTCAGAAACCTTGTTTAATCTTAGAGTCAGAAAATCTTGATTGGTATCATCCGCTACAGAGCCAATGCTGACCAATCTACCGCTGTCCAGATACACCACGGTTTCGCACAAACGTTCTAACTCATCCAGGTTGTGTGAGCTGACAATGAATGTCGTTCGGTCCGACTGTTCTTTAACCAGATCACGAATCATCTTGGCGTTGGGAGGATCAATTCCAGCCGTGGGTTCGTCCAGTAATACCCATTGAGGCGAGCCAATCATAGCCTGAGCAATCGCGATACGTTTTCTCATACCATGGGACAGCTCAGTCGACTTTGAACCGATGGACGAAGATAAGTCGACAAGTTCCAGAACACGTTCAACTTCCATGGCAGCTTGTTTTCTTCCAAGACCCTGTAAACGGGAGAACAGTGTTAACTGCCGCCCCACACTCAAGCGAGGATCAAACAATGCGTCCTGTGGCAATACGGACATTCGCCCGATCAACGAACGTGAGCCGGGTTTTTCACCTAATACTGACAACTCTCCAGACGTGGGTTTAATAAATCCACACATCAAGCTAAGTAATGTTGTCTTACCTGAGCCGTTAGGACCAATAAGTGCGATCGGTTGCCCTGCTGACAAACTGAACGAAACGTTATCAATTGCCGTGGTGCTGCCAAAGCGCTTAGTAAGAGACTGGCACTCAAAAAGGTTCATAGGTCACGCCCTCGCATGAAAACAGAACCCAGCACTAAAAACAGTGTGGTGTGGACTACAGGAATAAACGCATAGGACATCGTCGACCAATCAGATAATCGCAACAATTCACCGACCTGGGATCCCGGCAGGGCCCAATTCAACAGAGCTGAGTCACCGAAGCGTGATCGTATAAAACCGACGATCAACAAGGCGCTTATCCAGAGAATTACGGCAAGCAGTGTTGCCTGCCGCGCTGATGAAGCGAACACAGACACCAGAGCCATCAAGGCGATATAAGGCAATAAAACCAACCACAGGTTTGTAATGATCATGGGTGACTTCGCCAATGACAAGGCCAAATTATCAGGGCTATAAAAAGCAATGATCAACAGCACACTGCCCAAGGTCATCAAAATAACAATCATCATGATCAGACACTGCCCCACAAATCGACCCCAGAAAATTTCTAAGCGCGAGCTACGCATAACTAGATATCGAAGAGTTCCACGGCTTCGATCTGAGGCGGTTTGATCCGCTGAGGCAATGAGTGCAAAAAATGGAAATAGGTACAGACTGACAAACCAATAAACCGCAAGCTCAGCAGCCGGCCAACTGACACCGTTCGCCCAATCCTCTAATCCTAAGGCAGACAGTAGAAACTCAATGAGGATGCTGTTCGACGGCTCTGAGAATAATGAGGCCGCCGGCAAAATACCGTAGTTCAGAACCGCCAGCCAAACTAACAAGAAACCCAATAGAGCAAAGAGTCCTCGACGCGTCGACAACAATCGGATGACTTCATCCTGAGCCAGTAACCACATTCTCATTCGTTCGTTTTCCTCTTTATCCAAGCAGCTGTACAGAATCTACTGTATGTTGCACTGCCATCCTCACATTCAACCAGCAGTATAGAGGCAGATTCAGCCATGCAGGAGCAAACTTACCGACGAGGTGTGGTTTACCTTATTGTCGCCGGCATCTTTCTTAGCTTCGGCGGTCTGTTCATCCGGTTTATCGAGAGTGCACACCCATGGACTGTCCTCTTCTATCGTTCATTAGCGTTTAGCGCTGCGGTTCTGTTGTTTATGGTTGTTCGTGAGCCGAAAAACTTTTTACAGCGGTATCGGGCACTACGAATCTCAGATTTCGTCATTGGGTTTAGCCTCGCGTTCGGCTTTATCACCTACGTCTTCAGCCTGTTTACAACCAGCGTCGCCAATACCGTACTCATACTCAGTACAGGTCCGGTCATGGCTGCCCTGCTCGGTTGGATCGTACTAAGGGAACGAGTAACCAAAGCCACATGGCTATCGATGCTTTTAGCCATTGTCGGCGTATCGGTTATGGTCTCTGGTGGCATTGCAGCCGACGACCAACACGGCATTATCTATGCGTTTCTGGCCGTACTCTCCTTTGCCGTCATGATCGTCATGTTAAGACGAGCACCCGCTGGACATGATTCGATGGCTGCTACTTCTCTAGCAGGAGTCATTGCAGCCTTACTGTGTTTGCTGTTCATACCCACATTTGAGATATCACTACACGACTTAATATACTCAATGGCATTGGGTGCCATTCAAGTTGGATTGGGATTTATTCTGATTACGCTGGGTTCGCGCAGCGTGCCTTCCGCGCAGGTGCCGCTCTTGGCATTAGCAGAGACTGCCTTAGCCCCCCTATGGGTATGGTTGGTGGTCAATGAAACGCCGGCACGAAACACCTTAGTCGGTGGAGCCATCGTACTGGCGGCCGTCGCCTTTCAAGGAATAGCGGGCTTGCGTCGCAGCCAATGACTGCTCCTCAAGCACTTTGAGGAGACAACGACCCACCACATAAACGCTTTA
>CAZCKD010000060.1:15707-17960 GCA_964498925.1 uncultured Granulosicoccaceae bacterium | reverse complement strand
CCTGCCTCGTTATGCCGAACTGCATTTTCAATAAGATTAACAATCAATTGTAAGACGAGATCTCTATCGCCACACATCGGTAAACGTTTATCCCGGATACCTTCAGCAACCAGCGTTTGATCATATTCTTCGACCACAGGTGTATAAACTTCAACCGCTGTAGTAAGGACATCAGCAAGGTCAAAATGCTTGAACTGCGATTTTCGCGAACGTGCCTCTATTTGAGCAATACGCAGCAAGGCATCGAACGTCCCGTTGATGGCCCTGGCTTCATCCAGGGCTGTGTCTAAATCATCACCAACACATTTGCCTGAGCGACTTACAGCAGCTGCATCCTCGATTGAAATAAAAAGCCGATTCAAGGGTGTTTTTAAATCGTGTGCTATATCCGTACTGACTTGCCTCATTCCATCCACACTCTTTTTAAGTCGGTGGAGTGTTGCGTTGATCTTCACTGCGAATTCATCAATGTCATCACCTGCGACAGTTACAGGCAAACGTGTATTCAAGTCTCCCGCAGCCACGCTATCAAGTGCGGTGGATAGATCACCCATTCTTATATGGACTCTTCTTGCAAATAAACATGCAATGCCCATAGCCAAGAGAACAGAAACGCCTGTAGTCAATAAAAGGCAGCGGATTGCAATAATTCCAATCTCTTCAATTTCCTTAAGGCTCTTGCCCACTGATAAACGATAGCCATCGATCTCCCCAGTAAAAAAACGATACTGAGTGGAGGCTGTTACTAAACCCAGCTCTGCTCCGGAATGAATGTGCCAACCCAGCTGCGGGTTAACTTGCGGGACGTTTCCTGCGATTCTGTCTCCTTCGGAATCAGAAAAGTGAAAACCTAAAGAGGAATCCATCGGAGAAATTTCTCGCCAAGTCGCAATATCGGCAAGGTCATTCAAGCCCCGGTCGTTATAGATATTTTTTATATACGCGTAGCGCTCTGAGATCGACTCATCTATTTGATTGACCAGGCGACTCTCTAGCGTTTTATAAAATACGTAGGCCGTTGCGCCAAAACAAACGGTAAACAGCAACCAGAATACGAGGCCGATTCTGAAAGCGGTATCTCGCAGAAAAGGAAATCGCCTGAACATATGCATACGAACAGGTCCGTAAAACGAGGCTGATTCTACGCTTTGCCCGCTGGTTGTTAAATCCGCAGGCGCCGCTATGCCAGGGACGACATTATGCAAATTCTTTTGTGCTTGAACTGCCATAACCGATTCGCCTCGATTGCTCACAGCGAACTCCAACGCTAATGCGAATCTCTAATGTACACCTGATTATCTTGGTACGTGCATGCTATAGCCCAGATTTCTGACAGTGTGCAGCAATCGAACCGGGTAAGGCTTGTCCATTTTCCCACGCAATCGACTGATATGCGTCTCAACAACACTGGTTTTGGGATCGAAGTGGAAATCCCAAACTTGCTCGAGCAACATCGTTCGACTGACAACCCGCCCCTCATTACGCATCAACACTTCAAGCAGCGTAAATTCGCGAGGTTGCAACTCAATTTCCTGCCCACCCCTGGTTACCGTTCTAGACAATAAATCGAGTCGCAAGTCAGCCACTTGCAAATAGGTTTGCTCAACTGATGTGGTAGGTCGGCGGTACAAGGCATTCACCCGAGCAAGCAACTCAGAGAAAGCAAATGGCTTAGTTAAATAATCATCGGCACCGGCCTCGAGCCCCTCAACCCGATCATCGACCCCTGAAACAGCCGTTAAAAAAATGACCGGCGTTTTGTTGCCAGAAGCTCGAAGACTATTGACGATAGACAAGCCATCCATGCCCGGCAACATTCTGTCCACTACCATCACATCATATTCTGAGGATAGAGATTGGATAAGAGCTTCACGGCCATTGTCGAGCACATCCACGACATGACCCGCCTCTTTGAATCCTCGACACGCATAATCTGCTGTGTGCTTGTCATCTTCAACCAACAAGATGTGCATGTGAAATCTCCAAAAAGATAATTAACCTACAGGAATCGTTAGCGCTGACTTGCATCGCGCCAATTGTCATTAAACAGTGGCGCAATGCTTAGTCAGGCTTTATCCGATTTAGTGTCCTAAAAAAAGCGACAACATTCACAAACCAACTGTGGATGCTTCCTGAGGCTTGTTACACCGGTGGGAAGAACAATATTCGCTTGGGTATTAATATCGCTTATAGACCTGACAACGCAATTGCTGAAACTATACTTTTTTGTATAGTTTGATACCTCATATACCT
>CAZCKD010000060.1:0-15607 GCA_964498925.1 uncultured Granulosicoccaceae bacterium | reverse complement strand
CAACAACATGCTGGTTAATGGCACCGTGCCTACTCCAGAACTATCAATCGGCGTTATAAATGCACTCAGTCCCAAAACAAACCCGATGTTTAAAAGATTGGAACCCACGACGTTGCCAATTGCCATAGCGGTATCTCGACGGGCAACTGCAATCACGGTGGCGGCGATCTCCGGCAATCCCGTTCCAATTGAAGTGACGGTGAGTGCAATAAACGCATCGGGGATTCGAAAAATCTCGGCTAATCCGACACCACCCCATATAAGCCCCTCGGCTCCAACCACCAACAGAAGAACGCCCGCCAGAACGTAGAAGCTACTTTTTCTCATGCTGTGATCTTGCGATTGTGCAAGGCTGGCTTCGAGATCTTCCTCTAAGTGTGAGTTATCGCCCTCCACCTGCATGGCCCACCAGATACTCAATGCAGCAGCAAACAGCAGAGCCACACCCTCTAAACGTCCGACATGACCATCAATCAGAAAGATAAAGCCTGCGATCGTGATCCCAATCATCATAGGCAGCTGATGTACTTTGACAGAGTGATTCATAGCCAATGGCAGAATAAGCGCCCCCAGACCCAACACAATCGCGATATTAACGACGTTTGATCCGACGACATTACCGGCCGCCATATTGCCGTACCCTTGTAACGCAGCACCGGCACTGACAAATAACTCGGGGGCACTGGTGCCAAGCGATACGAGTACAAACCCTACAATTGCCGCAGACCACCCTAGTTTGCTGCCAATAGCCGTGGCGCCCTGAAGTAAATAGTTGCCTCCAAAGTACAAACCGATGCAGCCACCGATGATGCTCAAAATAAAAAGAATCATTCTCTTAGTCAGTCCTGATGCAGAAGTGAGGTAAGTTGACCTGAAAATCGTTTACTGCTGATACAACACCGCAGCAGCTCTTCTAGCTACCAACAGAGAACATGGTGCTAGATGCGAATATCAAAAGATTTGAAGATGTTTTTTCTGCCATTTCTATATCACCGTTAATTGATCAGGCAAAGCAGGCAGTACCAATGTGTATTAGTACGTGAACGCAATACACGTGGAGCGTGTTTCTAAAACTGTGCGTTCAATTTTTGTGATCGGAGCAATCGCGATTTAGGGAAACGCGACCAGAAGCCTTTGCAATATCAGTTGGCAATAAGGTGTTTAACTGCCGGAATATAGTGATCAATCAACATGATTCCGAAAAGCCACATCAGATAATTGATGGAAAAAACAAAGGTTTTCATGGGCTGTTTGGCATTGGAATCATCAAACAACTTCCATGCATGAAAAAGGAACATGCCCCCGAGAACCAGCGCACCCACTAAATAGACAATTCCGCTCATATGTATTAGGTACGGCAGAATAGTCACGATGACCAACAGAACCGTGTACAGGAAAATCTGAAGTCGGGTGAACGGAATACCATGCGTTACCGGCAGCATAGGAATATCGACTTTGGCGTAATCATCACGACGGTGAATGGCCAGTGCCCAGAAATGAGGCGGCGTCCAGATGAAGACGATAAGGAACAACAACAGCGAACCCGCGGTGACCTCATTAGTGACTGCAGCCCAACCCAACACAGGAGGCATAGCCCCGGCAGCGCCTCCGATCACGATATTCTGCGGTGTGGCCCTTTTTAGATAGACCGTATAGATAATCGCATAGCCCACCAGAGAGAAGAAAGTGAGCACAGCGGTTAATGGATTGACCAGAAAAACCAGCATAAGCATGGAAACAACACACAACAGGCCAGCGAACATCAGACACTGCCGTGATGAGAGCGCCCCCTGTGGAATTGGACGATTTTCAGTTCGCTTCATAATGGCATCGGTGCGTTGGTCGATGACATGATTGATCGCGGCGGCGGAGCTGGCTGCTAACCCAATCCCCAAAAGACCGAACACCGTTTCTTGTAAAGGCAGCCACAGCGGCATAGCCAGAGCCATACCGACCAGCGCGGTAAAAACCAGCAACAGAACGACTTTAGGCTTGGTGATTTCTAAGTAATCACGCCAGTGCTTCTGAATATGAGGAACGATTTCCGACACTGTGTTGGTGGACGCTGTGGATTTCATGAAACTCGAAAGACTACACGGTTTGCTGACTTGCTGTGTTCAAGCGCAGAAGTTAACCGATACGCGATACTTTTAATAGGTGTTTGATGTCCTTGAGCATGGATTTTGGCTCAAGCTCGGGCGGAAAACGCAGCATGACATTACCAAAGGGGTCGATCAGGTATATGGCATCAGCTAAATCATCCATTTCCGCAACGGCATCCTGGACTTGTTGCCTCAGGTTCGACTGGGCTGAACCATCGCCAGTTGCAACGATAAGACCTGGATGTTCTGCCTGTAGCTCCTGCGAGACCTGAGTATCGGTCTGGGCCAGAACAACTCGCTGGACCCGATCCATCCGATGATTGAGTGCCAATCTGACTTGCCTCATATGATAGAGGTTTAACTGGCAGGTTTCGCCACACTCGCCTTCCGGCATATAAAACATTGTCCAGCTTCCTCGCACAGAATCGAGATTGAAGTCGCCATCAGCCTGCTGCAAAGCAAACTCGGTCAAAGGAACAGCCGGTTTTATGAGCTCTCCGCGCGAAGTACTCCCAAGTTCGCCACCACTGGCACGAACCAGATGCAAATAGATACTCGCCAGGATGAGTGGCACTGCAAACATCCCGAAAATCGTCAACAGCTTGATGCGAGAGGCGCGACGAACCGCCGGATCAATCTCCGGATAGTCTGACTCTTGTTTTACAGTTGGATCTGGTGTTTCACTCATCGATCAGGGGACTCAAAAGTTAATAAAACCCGGCAATGCCAATATTACGATTTTATGGGCGTCTGGGATTGTCTTCGACTGTTAACGACGACAAAAATGATACTCAGTGCGAAGGCCATAGCGAACCATTGGAAGGCGTAGCTGTAATGCTTGGCAGGTCCTGAGGCAGCCGGTTGCCAGTTAGCGAGTAGCCATTCATCCCTATCAGTATAAGTGGTTACGCTAACCCCATCAGCTGCCAGCGACTGAGATTGAACAACAACCGGTAGCAGCGGCACATCCAGCACTTTAGCCATGCTTTCATAATCGAAGTATTGAAATATACGCGGCCAGTCACTGGATGTCTCAACCGCATCCCCACTGGCAAACCCCTTTGACGGTTTGGACACTAAGCCTTCTATCACCAAAGGCTCTGGCAACACTGAATCTGGCAGGCTGACATCCGGACGCAACTCCCGTGAGGCTTCCGGCGGTATCCACCCCCTGTTTACAAGCACCCATTGGCCGCTATCAAGCTGCATGGGAATCACAACCTCGAATCCTGCTCTACCTTCGCGGGTTCTGTTATCCCAGAGAAACTGCCTGGATGGGTCAAATGTGCCCGATAACACGACACGCTGGTAGATGGCAGCCGAGGCTGGAAAATCGGAAATCTGATCTATGGGCGTGGCGGGAGCGTAGAGGGATTGCTCTGCGGAATTTTGCAAAGATACCTTCAGAGCAGCCCGATTCATCTGCCAATTCCCTAACCAGAGCATGCAAGCAAACACGATGGAAAACAGGACTATAGCCCAGAGCTTTGGCGAAAATTCGAAGTCACCTATTCGCATAGTGGTAACCTAGAGCAATGCTACTCGTCAAAATAATTGTCCTACTTCTGCTTCTGTTCGTCATTGTCAGCCTGTTTTCAGGGCTGTATTTCCTGGTGAAAGACAAAGGACAGTCCAGTCGAACCGTAAACGCGCTGACTTTGCGTATTGGTTTGTCCGTTGTCGCCATTATCGTCGTGTTGATAGCAGGTGTCACTGGCGTTCTACAGATAAACCCTAGCCCCCTCACCGAGCGCGGCACTTTGGAAGAACAAGCCCGCGATATTGAACAAGCGCGAGAATCAGCACCCGGCAGCGGCAGACGCCCGATACAGCAGTAGACTGTTTACGCGTCGCCCATAAAAAAGGGCGAATAACACATTATTCGCCCTCTTGGAATCGTAAAAAACGTATACCCGACCAACCTACTGAAAAGTCACTCGGGAATACTGTCGGTCTATCTAGAACAAATACACAAAGATAAACAGACCCAACCAGACCACATCAACAAAGTGCCAGTACCAGGCTGCTGCCTCGAAGGCAAAGTGATTCTCAGCACTGAAGTGGTTGCGAATAGCGCGGATCATGACCACAAAAAGTATGATCGCACCCATCGATACGTGGAATCCGTGGAAGCCGGTCAGCAAGAAGAACGTGGAGCCGTAAATACCGCTGGTCATCTTCAGGTTCATCGCTGTGTAAGCATGAATGTATTCTTCTGCCTGAAGTAGGACAAAGATAAAACCCAGTGCAACAGTCGCTGCCAACCACCAGATAAAAGGCTTACGGTGTCCAGCACGAATAGCGTGGTGAGCAAACGTACAAGTCACGCCCGAAGTAAGAAGAAGCAAAGTGTTGATAAGCGGCAGTCCAAACCAACCCATCGGTTCGAAGTTTCCACCGACTCCGCCAGGTCCGTTACTCGGCCAGACGTAATCATGTCCTGCATGGAGTACGGCGTTGGTCATTTCTGCACCACCACCGCCAAGTCCACCGAGCCATGGACCTGAAAAGGTTCTGGCGTAGTAAAGAGCGCCAAAAAATGCAGCAAAAAACATAACCTCGGAAAAGATGAACCACATCATGCACATCCGGAAAGATGTATCCACTTGGCCGTTGTAAGTTCCAGATTCACTTTCTTTAGCAACTAAGCCGAACCAGCCAAACATCATGAATATAACGATGCCCATGCCCAGAAAAAACATTTCCCGACCCAATGCACCGTCGTTAAGCCAGGTGCCGAAACCGAAGAAGAAAAAGAATAAGCCTATGGAACCAACGATAGGCCAACGGGCCTCGTGTGGAATAAAATAGCCAGTAGCAGTACTCATGTCTGATCCTGTGTGGGCGATACAACGCCCTGTTCGTCAAAATAAAAAATTAAAAAAGTTAATTCGGTATTGTCGTGCTTTGATCCGGTGAACGGAAAAACGTGTACGACAAAGTGACCCTATCTACATTAATCGGCAAATCCGGGTCGATAATAAATGTGAGTGGCATGTCTCTCGAACCGTTCGGCTCGAATTCCTGGCGGGTAAAACAGAAACACTCAGTTTTATTGAAGTATTTTGCAGCCGCAAACGGTGTAACACTTGGCGTGGCCTGACCGACAACGGGGCTATTGGACAGGTTCTCAGCGTAGTAACTGGCTTGATACATCTTGCCAGGAGACACAACCATAGTTTTCTCGTTTGGCACAAATTTCCAGGAACCACCCTGATTCACGCTGGCAACAAATTCAACAATGACTTCTCTGTCTTCCAACACACGTTCGTTCTGAGTTGAGGTCGCTTCTGCCACGCTCACTCGACCTGTCTTGCCATTCAGCCCGGTGATATCACAAATGATGTCGTACAGCGGCACCATGAGATAACCAAAGCCAAACATGGCACAGGCCAGGAACAACATCTTGCCAGCAACCTTGGCATGTGACTTTGGAGCGGGTGCGGAAGACATATCAGTCATAGGACCTGACCTCGACCATAGAGAATGTACAAGATACTTCCTGCATAAAGACAAATGGCCACGACCGCTAGCGTTAGCGGTAATCGATAACGTCTGAAGAATCCTGGCGCCTTTGCTGGCACCAGGATTTCTTCAGATTGTTGCGATTGATCGTGAACCATTGGACTCAACTTCTTCTAATAAACCGATTAGCGAGTGACAGTAGACGCTTCGATCTTAGGAGCTGTTTCGAACGTGTGGTATGGAGCTGGTGACGGAACCGTCCACTCCAATCCGCGAGCACCTTCCCAAACCTCATCTGTCGCCTTTTCACCGCCTTTAATAGCCTTAACGATGATGTAGACGAACATCAGCTGGCTGAAACCGAAACCAAATGCACCGATGGTGGCAATCATGTTCCAGTCAGCAAACTGCAAGCTGTAGTCAGGGATTCGGCGTGGCATACCTGCCAGACCTACGAAGTGCATCGGGAAGAACAGCACATTTACGAAGATTGTAGAGATCCAGAAGTGCATCTTGCCAAGCTTCTCGTCGTACATGTTGCCGGTCCACTTTGGCAACCAGTAATAGGTTGCTGCCATAAGCGAGTAGATAGCACCAGGCACCAGTACATAGTGGAAGTGAGCTACAACGAAGTACGTGTCATGGTACTGGATGTCAGCAGGCGTAATTGCCAGCATCAGACCCGACAGACCACCGATGGTAAACATGATCACAAAACCGATAGCAAACAACATCGGTGTTTCGAATGTCATCGCACCGCGCCACATTGTGGCTACCCAGTTGAAGACCTTAACGCCCGTGGGCACTGAGATCATCATGGTTGAGAACATGAAAAAGAGTTCCCCAGCCAAAGGCATGCCCGTGGTGAACATGTGGTGAGCCCATACTATGAACGACAGAAACGCGATAGATGCGGTTGCGTACACCATAGAGTCATACCCAAACAGTTCCTTACGAGCAAACGTTGGAATGATGGAAGAAACGATTCCGAATGCCGGTAGGATCAGGATGTACACCTCAGGGTGCCCAAAGAACCAGAAAATGTGCTGGAACATGACCGGGTCACCACCACCTGCCGCACTGAAAAAGCTAGTGCCGAAGTAACGGTCTGTCAGAAGCATCGTTACCGCGCCTGCAAAGACAGGAATGGTTGCGATTAGCAGGTAAGCAGTAATCAACCAAGTCCATACGAACATAGGCATTTTCATGAACGTCATGCCTGGTGGACGCATGTTGAAAATAGTTGCCACGATGTTGATGGATCCCATGACTGATGAGATGCCCATGAAGTGGATAGCAAAGATGACGAATGCAAAGCTATCGCCCATTTGCAGAACGAGAGGCGGGTATAGCGTCCAACCACCTGCTGGGCCACCGCTGTCCATGAACAGAGTTGACAGCATGATCAAGAAGGCGAAAGGCATGATCCAGAAGGACCAGTTATTCAACCGGGGTAACGCCATATCCGGCGCACCGATCATCATCGGAATCATCCAGTTGGCCAAACCTACGAATGCAGGCATAACCACACCGAAGATCATGACAATCGCGTGCAGCGTCGTCATGGAGTTAAAGAACATCGGATCTACGATTTGGATACCAGGCTGGAACAACTCAGCACGGATAACCAGCGCCATGGCGCCGCCGATAAAAAACATGATCAAAGAGAACCACAGATATAGCGTGCCGATATCTTTGTGATTGGTCGTTGTAACCCAGCGCATTAAGCCACTAGCAGGACCATGTTCGTGGTGGTCATGATCATGGTCGTGATCATCTGCCGCGTGGTGAGTGACGTCATTTGAACTCATCAGTTGACTCCCATAGTTAAATTCGATTCGGGCAGCGAAGCAACACTAGAAGGCACTTTTAGATCAAGGCCGTCGCGCAATGACTTGATATGCGCTGGTTGCAAAGTGTCGCCGGTGCCATTGCCAAAAGCATTACGCTGGTAGGTAATGACCGCCGCTATATCAGCGTCGCTTAGCACATCACTAAACCGAGACATCATGGTGCCGTCGACACCGTTCATGACGGTATTTATGTGGTGGTCGATGCTGCCAGTGGCAACATCGCTGCCAGCGATCGCCGGGAACATACCCGGAATGCCCTGGCCTTCCGCCTGATGGCAGCTCATGCAATTAGCTTGGTAAACCTTTTCTCCAACACTGACCAGCTCCTGCTGAGCCCATTGGCGCTCGGCCTGCTGAGTGTTGGACGCCATGGCCACCTGTTTTTCAGCAATCCATGTATCGAACTCTTCTTGTGATACTGCGCGAACCACTACCGGCATAAAGCCGTGGTCACGACCACAAAGCTCGGCACACTTGCCACGATAAACGCCAGGCTCCTCGATCAAAGCCCAGTTCTCATTGATAAAGCCGGGGATAGCATCTTTCTTGACAGCCAAGTCAGGCACCCACCAAGAATGGATAACATCAGCAGCAGTATGCAAGAAGCGAATTTTTTTACCGACCGGGACAACCAGCTCGTTATCCACTTCTTTCAGGTAGACACCGCCTTCACCGTTGTTGTCTTTGGCTGACTCAGCAAAGATCGCGTCCAGATCAACATCGGCGCCCATCTGGCGAGCCGCGTTGTGGGAAGGATCTAGCTGGCTGTAGAAAGAGACACCGCTGTCCATGTACTCATACTGCCAGCGCCACTGGTAGCCCGTGATCTTGATGGACATTTCAGAATCACTGAAATCTTCCATTTTTATCAAGACACGCGCTGCAGGAATAGCCATAGCGATCAGAATGACTAATGGCACCACAGTCCAGAGGATTTCTACCGTTGTGCTTTCGTGAAATGTCGCTGGTTTAACACCCTTAGATTTTCGGTGAACGAACATCGAATAAATCATCACGCCAAAAACCGCGGCACCGATAACGCAACAAATATAAAAGATCCGCATATGGAGGGTATAAACCTCTTTGCTGACCTCTGTTACGCCTTGCGGCATGTTCAACGCTCCCCAATCTGCCGAGGCACCTAGTGGTACCAGTAACAGCAACATCGGCAGGAGCGCCCAACGAGAAACGTTAGACGACATAACTACTCTCCAAAAAATTAAACAACAAACCTTTTAGGTGCAATTGCACCTGAACCTAGTGAATGCCTCGATGCAGCTTTCTGCCATCCAAGCGCTCGGCAACTTTTACTACAACACCCGGAAAATCAACAACCTACTGGCTGTTCTTTCAAGGCGCTACTCAATTCTGTGTACAAAATCTTCTTTTCTTCCTTGTTCAAACTACAACCCAGCGCATACTGCTTTCCGTACGCAGACACGGATAATTCGCCGACCTCAAACAAGCTATCCGGACAAGTGTAATTCAACCGGCTGCTTTGGCGTGGCAAATTTACAGTCAAATCCGGTTGATTGTAGCCCCACTCAAGACGAATCGCTTCATTGTTAAGCGTAATTACCTCTTTTCGGGACAGTCTTTTCAACGTGAGATATAAGCAAACCACGATGAGAATTATTTCTGCCCCTGCGAAAGGGATAACCATCCACAACCCGAATGTGGCCATTGCAATGGCAACGCCCATACAGATTATGCCCAAACTAGCTGCAAGATAGAGGTTAGCTCGCCAACTCATTGACTGGTTGGCTTTAACGATTAACCGCGTAGTTCTGCCATTCTCCTCTTGAATTTCAATCATAAACAAGGCCCTTAAGCTTCGCTGATTTCCCTTTTCGCATTTGAATATACGACGGCTACGGCCAAGCAGTTGTGTTTCACGTAACCCCAGCTATTGTCGTGCCATCAGGAAGCGAGCTAGCCCCCAATTTTACTGCTCCAAGAGCCGCGTAAACTATCTACAGGTATTTTATATTCAGAATCACTGTTTTGCCCAGACGGACGCAATTCCCCCTTCCATCCGTGACCGTGGATTAGCTCTAACGAAACGATAAATCGCTCGCCTGAACGACAAGCTGCGGATAATTGCTTCCGAACCCCGGGGGACATCAATCCAGTGCGTCGGCCAGCCGCAACATTTCCGCCTCCCAGCGCCCGCAGTTCATTCTGCAATGCCGACACATCCGGGTAATCAACCTGAATGTAGTCCCGATCAAGCACCGGTGCTGCGAATCCCGCGGAGAGCAAGGCATCGCCAATGTCATGCATGTCCACCAGCCCGAACGTATGCGTGTGGGTATCAATGCCACTCCACAGGTCACGATATTCCTGCAGGGTGTCAGGGCCTGCGCTAGTAAACATAAATACGCCGTCGGGTTTCAGTACTCTGGCAACTTCCGAAAACACGATTTCCGGTGAACGACACCAGGGCAACAACAAATTCGAGACGACAAGTCCGACAGAGCCATCTTCGAAAGGCAATACATGAGGATCCGACTCGATAATCGAGTAACTCGGCGCTTTTTTTCGACCAAACAGTCTATTGAATAAACCCGGCTTTTCTCGCTCACGGGGAACGGCTAACTCTGTACCCCAAATTTTTGCATCAGGGTATCGGGATTGCAGTGCTGCCAACTGGTATCCGCTGCGACAACCTAAGTCCAGAACCACTTCAGGCTCAATAGCAAGTAATTCAAGTCGTTCCAACAGCTGCTCGCTAACCGACTTGAACACCGCACTGTGGGCATCAAAATCAGGCAAGGAGCGCTGAAACTGATACCGGACAGCATCAACGCTGATCGGCTGTATTAGCGAACTCATGTGGATCTCTCAAGTGTGAGAGTTGCCACGGGGCTGGATATTGAATGCGACAATTCTATATAGTCCTAGCTTTCAGTCTCTAATTATGGACACGGAATAATGTTCAGCGCAGATCTTGCCATACCCGCCCTTGTTGTTGCAGTGCTTGCTTATTTAGTCGGCTCTGTTTCGGCTGCGATTATTGTTTGCAAGCTCAAGGGTTTGCAAGACCCGAGAACCGAAGGCAGCGGGAACCCAGGTGCGACCAATGTTCTGCGCATCGGTGGCAAAGTGCCTGCCGCAATGACACTTCTCGGCGATGGCTTGAAAGGGTTTCTACCTGTTTTTATAACCGCACTTCTCTTCGATCATGCTCCGACCATCGCATTGGCGGCCTTCGCGGCGTTTCTTGGTCATTTGTACCCCATATTTTTCGATTTTAGAGGTGGCAAAGGTGTCGCTACAGCGCTTGGCGCTCTTTTAGGATTGGATTTTTCTGTCGGAGCCCTGGCCTTACTCAGTTGGCTTGCTATCAGTCTGGCCTTCAAGCGATCGTCACTGGCGGCACTGGCGACATTTGTACTGGTACCTATCTATTTGTTATTCGAGCAACAACATACCTATGCCATCGGGTTCGTCTTGATAGGGGCTTTTTTGTTCTACACGCACCGTGCGAACATTTCCCGTCTTCTCGATGGTACTGAACCGCTAATCGGTAAGCGCTGAGCGTCTGAGCGTCTGAGCGTCTGAGCGTCTGAGCGTCTGAGCAAGGCTAACTTAGATCCGATAATGGCCAGCGGGGCCGAACCTTTACGGCATTTTCGGTGGACTCTCCTCTGACCAAGCGCTTTGAACCGGCCAACGCAATCATGGCGCCGTTGTCTGTACAAAATTCCAGGCGCGGGTAGAAAACCTCAATACCCTCATCGACCAGCGAGTCAGCAAAGAGTCGAAGCTGACGGTTTGCGCTGACACCACCAGAGATGATTAATCGGCTGAGACCAGTTTGCTGAAGCGCCTTGCGGCTCTTGTTCATTAGTACTTCAACCACAGCCAGCTCAAAACTCGCCGCAAGATCAGCGCAGAATTGGGCCCTGTCATCTTCGCCCCCCTCGAACGCTTTAAAGCGTGTGATGGCTGCTGTTTTCAGACCGCTGAAACTAAAATCCAAATTTGGCCTGTCCAGCATCGGTCTTGGTAGAGCGATGCGAGACGAATCTCCGTCCTGAGCTAAATTAGACAGGGCCAGTCCACCGGGGTAACCTAAACCCAGCATTTTTGCTGTTTTATCAAAGGCTTCGCCAGCCGCATCATCAATAGACTCACCTAGCAGCTCGTATTCACCTAAAGCCACGACCTTAATTAGCTGTGTGTGCCCACCTGAGACCAACAGACAAATAAACGGAAATTCCGGCGATTCCTCTTCCAGCATTGGTGCGAGGAGGTGACCTTCCAGATGATGAACACCCAGTACTGGACGACCTAACGACCAAGCAAGACCCTGCGCCATCATTGCTCCAGTTAGAAGCGCACCAGCCAGACCCGGCCCAGCGGTATAGGCGACCGAATCGATATCGGAAAGCGTAATTTCCGCCTTTTCGCAGACAGATCGCGTGAGTGGCACTAGACGTTTAACATGATCTCTGGAGGCAAGTTCGGGTACAACCCCTCCATAAAGGGCATGTAAATCTACCTGACTGAACAGAGCATGAGCGAGCAAACCTCGCTCCGAGCAATACACAGCAAGGCCTGTTTCGTCGCAAGAGCTCTCAATTCCAAGGGTTATCATGGGATTTCTCAAAGATTTATCACTTTATTTGAGTTTATGGCACGGAACCCGTTATAATAGAGAGCTTTCCGCGATTAAATCGAGCACTATTTAATGCCTTCAGTACGTGTCAAAGAGAACGAGCCCTTCGAAATGGCTCTCCGCCGCTTCAAACGATCATGTGAAAAAGCTGGCGTTCTTACAGAAACTCGCCGTCGTGAATTTTACGAAAAACCCACGACTGAGCGTAAACGTAAAGCAGCTGCTGCTGTTAAACGCCACCAGAAGAAAGTGTCAAAAGAGTCTTCTCGTCGCGTAAGAATGTACTAAAAACTGATTTTTGTGTGGCGGGAACATTGATTCCCGCGCCTATCAGTTTGAAATTACGGCCAATCGCACTAAACACAATCTGTGTTGCGATGGGCAATTCGGTACATACGTTTTCAGTTAATGAAGACGCCTCCCAGGCCTAAACAGTTGCCTGCGAAATTCGCTATCGCCTTTATACTGTCTTGCCCAGCTAATTCCTTCGGAGCCTAATGATGAGTGAAACCCGTCAACGAGTTCTGGACGACATCAAAACTGCAATGAAGGCTGGCGACAAACCTCGCCTAGCAACATTACGCCTGATGTCTGCCGCACTAAAACAGAAGGAAGTGGACGACCGAGCCGTACCTGATGAAGCGACCACTATCGCTATCATCGACAAGCTCATGAAACAACGTCGCGAATCTATTACCCAGTACGAAAGTGCGGGTCGCGATGATTTAGTCGCGATCGAGCAGGCTGAAGCGGAAATTATCAAGACCTATCTACCCGCGTCACTGAACGAGGAAGAGATTTCTGCAATCATAGAGGCAGCAGTGGCCGAGTCCGGAGCTGCGTCTGTTAAAGATATGGGCAAGGTAATGGGGCTGGTCAAACCTAAGCTTCAAGGCAGAGCCGACATGTCTGCTGTCAGCAAGACGATCAAAGATCGACTTAACGCCTGAACCGACAATTTTTTAGGCATCGGATGCCAACCAATGTGAGCTGCCCCAGAACAGGGATTATTTTATGAGCGACATGACCTTTCAGTTTCTGGATCTACCCAGAAAAGATCCTAAAAAAATCAAAGCCCCTGTTCGAATCAAACACTTCAAAGAGATTTACGGCCAGTTCTCTCCCGAAAAGGCCAGCAATCAAGCCGGCCGATGCTTGTCGTGTGGCAATCCTTATTGCGAATGGAAATGCCCGGTACACAACTACATTCCCAATTGGTTGAAGCTGGTTGCTGAAGGCAATCTTTTTGAGGCAGCGGAGCTGTCTCATAAAACCAATTCATTGCCAGAGATGTGCGGTCGGGTTTGCCCTCAAGACCGGCTTTGTGAAGGTGCTTGCACACTCAATGACGGTTTTGGAGCCGTCACTATCGGCTCTATTGAAAAATACATCACGGATGAAGCCTTGAAGAAAGGCTGGAGACCCGATTTGTCCGATGTCATACCGACTGGTCAAAAGGTCGCCATTGTTGGTGCTGGACCTGCAGGCTTAGCGTGTGCGGATGTACTCACTCGTAAAGGCGTCAAGGCTGTTGTCTACGATCGCCAGACCGAAATTGGCGGCTTGCTGACTTTCGGCATCCCTCCCTTTAAGCTGGAAAAAGAAGTGGTCTTTACTCGACGCGAAATCATGGAAGAAATGGGCATCGAGTTTGTTCTAAATACAGAGATTGGCAAAGACATCACATTCGATCAACTCGTTGAAGATCACGACGCCGTATTTCTCGGCATGGGCACATACACCTCTATGCGCGGTGGATTTCCCGGCGAAGATTTAAATGGTGCTCACGAAGCTCTGCCTTACCTTATTTCCAATGTGAACCATCAGTACGGCTGGGATAAAAACGAAGATAACTTTGTCGACTTAAAAGACAAACAAGTGGTCGTTCTGGGCGGTGGAGACACGGCAATGGATTGCAACCGAACGTCAATTCGACAAGGTGCAAGCTCAGTTACCTGCGCTTATCGTCGCGATGAAAAGAATATGCCCGGCTCACGTCGAGAAGTTAAAAACGCCAAAGAAGAAGGCGTTAGTTTTCTTTGGAACAGACAACCTGTCGAGTTGGTTGGCAACGATGAAGGATCGGTTACAGGCGTTAAAGTGGTTACTACGCAGTTGGGTGCTCCGGATGAACGAGGCAGACGGATGCCTGAGATTGTTCCTGATACAACCGAGATTATTCCCGCGGACGCTGTATTGATTGCATTCGGATTTCGACCCAATCCTGCTGACTGGTTTAGCGAATACAAAATTGATACAGACGACTCAGGACGCGTCATTGCACCGGAGGGCTCAGCTTACGCTCACCAAACCAGCAACCCGAACGTATTCGCTGGTGGTGATATGGTCAGAGGCTCGGATTTAGTAGTTACGGCCGTATTCGAAGGCAGAAACGCTGCTGAAGGCATTGTTAAATACTTGGCCGATACCGCAAACGCAACTGCGAAGGCTTCATGAGCGCTCCACTCACTAACGATCTCTATCTCAAAGCTCTAAATCGGGAAGCGACGCCACGCACACCCGTCTGGGTTATGCGACAGGCTGGTCGGTACCTACCCGAATACCTCGCTGTCAGAAAGCAGGCCGGGGATTTCATGACGCTGTGCAGCACACCCGATTTAGCGTGTGAGGTTACCCTGCAGCCGCTGGATAGATTCAATCTAGACGCAGCAATTCTATTCTCGGACATTTTGACAATCCCTGACGCTATGGGGCTCGGCTTGCATTTCGAAACGGGGGAAGGCCCGAAATTTTCAAACCCGGTACGAAGCCGTGCTGACGTTGAAAAGCTTCCCATACCCGATCCGATGGATTCGTTGCGGTACGTTATGGACGCCGTTTCCACAATTCGTCGTGAACTCAATGGACGGGTTCCGCTTATCGGCTTTTCCGGCAGCCCTTGGACACTGGCCACGTATATGGTTGAAGGCGGCGGCACCAAGGATTTTGCAAAAATAAAAGGCATGATGTTCTCTGACCCCAATGCCTTGCATCAGCTGCTCGATAAAACGGCTCAGTCTGTCATCAGCTACCTGAATGCCCAAGTGGAATCAGGCGCACAATCATTAATGATCTTTGATACCTGGGGCGGAGTATTGTCACCGGCACACTATCGAGAGTTCTCTCTGAACTATATGCAGCAAATCGTTGACGGTTTGCAGCGAGAGTCAGAAGGCCGAAAGGTACCCGTTGTTCTATTCACGAAAAATGGCGGCCAGTGGTTGGACATTATGGCTGACACGGGATGCGACGGATTAGGCGTGGATTGGACAACAGATTTAAATGTTGCCCGCGAGCGCACTGGAAACCGTGTTGCCCTTCAAGGGAATCTAGACCCGAGTACCCTTTACGGTTCGCCAGAACTGATTAGACAAGAAGTAAAGCGAGTCCTTGAAAGCTACGGCTCAGGGCCGGGCCATGTATTTAACCTGGGCCACGGCATTCATCAACACGTCAACCCGGATCATTTGGGTGTCATGGTTGAAGCGGTGCGAGAGTTCAGCACTTCAAGCTAAAAGCTAAAAGCTAAAAGCTAAAAGCTAAAAGCTAAAAGCTAAAAGCTA
>CAZCKD010000059.1:0-18264 GCA_964498925.1 uncultured Granulosicoccaceae bacterium | reverse complement strand
CTGATAAACGCGGTATTTCCACCGCCTTGTTCGGCGAAAATATTATCGGCTAGATCAATGTCGGCAATGTAATCAGTACCACTGATTCTCATTAGCGAAGAAGGGAAGACGGCGTCGTTCTCGACAATGTATTCGCGTGTAAGGTCTATGCGACCTACAGCAAGCTGGTAATCGGTAACGAAGCCGGATTCGGTTTCAGACAATCGTTTGCTGTAGGACACGTAGTTCTTGCCTTGGTCGGCGCTGACGAGTTGCATGCCGAATCCAGCGCTTTCCATCGCTTTGATCAAGGCATGCCCGAAGGCTGTTTGCGGTGTGCTGACCTGAAGCGTTGCTGTTGCAGGACGCATTTCGGGGATTTGCACCAGGGTTGCGATCAGGTTGGTTGCGATGAGCTGTAAATGAGAGCGCTCACGAGGGGATAGGCCATCGACGACATCTGGATTTGAAGCGATCTGTGGCAGCAGCGCATCAGAGCTTATACCGTACAGCTCTCCGGGAACCTCAGCCGAGGACGGGTCGTTTGTGGCACACGCAATCGACAGCATCGAGGATACGGCAAGGGCTAGATGCACCTTGATATTCATCCTCTTGCTCATGCGTTACTCCGCCACAATTCCATGACAACGCCACGGTTGGGAAATCTGTCCTGTGCACTCACCGGTGCCCAACAACCTTCGTCGAGTACGTTTTCCCGAGGCACGCCTCTGGATGTGAGTGCTTCGGTAACGCGTTGTGCACGTCCAAGCGCTAATCCTTCGTTTCCGATTTCAAGCGAGGTTGGGCCATTGCTGCAACCGATGAGACTCACCACATCGCCTTCGCGAATTTCATTGTCAACGAACTGGTCGATTAACGATTTGTTGGTGCTGCCCAATACCATTGAGTCGTTGCCGAACACGATGACCTGACGATAGATTTTGTCATGGTTTTCTAGGACGGATGCGAAAGAGGAATGATCACCATAGAACAGATTGTTGACTTCAATTTTGCTGGAGTTCAATGCTTGTAATGACGGCCCGTCAGTGCTCTGCGCTGCTACCTGTTCAACGAGTCCCGGCGTTATCAAGGATATGATGGGCGTTTGTTCTTCTAAATTCATTGGCGCGACATACGTTGCTTTTGACAAGCTGGGATCGCTAATGATTTTTTTCGATGAAGCGACATCGTTTATGGTTACTGATGCGCGAGTTCCGGATAGTTTGAAAGGGCTGACAGGATCAACAACGTTTCGTCTGGGAACTTTATACTCGCGAGCCACTTCAACCGCTCCAACCGCAACAGAGAATGCGATTTGTGGTCTGCGGTTGGCTGTTGTTTCGTTACGCGTGTAAGAAACAAAATTTGCACCTTGGTCGGCACTGACGCGTTGTATACCAAACCCGTCTTTGGCAAGAACGCTAATGAAGTATTGCAGAAGCGGATCACCATTGGACGCGTTGACTTGAAGTGTTGTGCTAAGCGGTTCGTAGATTTGCGCAACAACACCGGAGAGGTCTTCGATGATCGTTTTGTCGATCAGCGTAATGCGTGTGGCAACTTGTGGTCGGTTGACGGCATGTACTTGAACACCGTCACTCGTTGTGCCCGATTGTTCAATCGCTGCGCATGCGGTGAGAAGCAATACGGAGGCTAGCAGCGCCAATCTAGCTGCATAACGTTTCACCAGGTTGTCGGCCGTCCAGCTCTCTAGATGCATCACGATTTCCAAATCTCCGAACTGTTGAAGGTGGTTCGATAATAGCGAATTGTTCCAGCTTTCAGTGGCAAACGTGACAGTGAGCACTGCAGAATTGTGGAATGCGTCGATATAATGACGCTCATGAGACGTTTTTTTTCTGTTTGATCATTTGTGGGCATTCGTTATGCGCTTCATTAAATTGACCGGTTATTTAACTGCCTATCTTTTGGCACTGATCATTGTTCAAGGCTGTGCCGTCACCGGGACACCATCTGATCCTGTCAGAAAAGGTGTTGCTGTTAATAATGGTCAAAACGCCGGTGCATCATCAGCTGATGTAGAAGTGTCCGCCCACGTCCAGCAGAATGTTCAGTCTGGTCTTTCCATGGTGGCTGAGGACTTCGTACACGCGTTACAACAAATCCCTTCACACGCACCTTCAGCTACCACGATACAAATACCTCGATCGGATAGCGCAGATTCCATTACGCAATCTTTCAAGGCCGCTTTTGAAGCCGGTGGTTATGGTGTTCGAATAGTCGATGTCGTTGCCGACAATAACGTTTTTCAATACCGCCTTGATGACGAAAGTTATAATGATGCGGCAGGTCGACATCGCTTTGAGATTGCCGTGGGTGCAGTAGAGATGCGACGCACGTATGGAGGCTTGCTAATAAACAATGTTCACCCGGTAACTCCGCTATACGTTCGGGGTGCAGATGCAACGAAGGTCATTCTCAACGATGCAGCTTTTGCATCCACCTCGCCAAACAGTGGTACAACATCTGGAATACCATTGGTCGATATTTCCACGTCTATTGCCACCAGCGAAGCACCAACAGAAGACTCGCCAATAGCGCAAACATCAGAAACATTTGTGGCCGCAACCACCGACGAACCGTTGGAAGTTGTACGTGAAACAACAGACCGAACTCCTTTGTCTATTCCTGATGAAATCAACCCGCTACAGAATATGGTGTCAGCGCAATTTGGTGCCGGTTCGTTTGCACTGCCGCTGGTGGCTTTATCTGAAGTGCAAAACGTCTTTGAGCTGGGAACTTCAAATTATGTCGACGTACTAACCGAGTTAGATATCGTTGCTCAACAAATACTAACGTTTCCAAATGATTCCTTACGCTTAGGAAATCTTAATAAGCAACTTGTCGAGAATATGGTGACTCGCTATCAATCGTCTAGTGATATTTTTTCAGTTATCGGGTGTTCAATGGGGCCGACAGCTTTAGAGCAAGGGAATGCCGCACTAGCACTGGGAAGAGCTAGTCGAGTGAGAGAAGCTTTGCTATTTGCAGGTGTTGATCGCGACAAGATTCTTGACGAAGGTTGCTGGGCGGGCGATAGTGAAGGAAATACACTACCTCGACGTGGGGTGGTGCTTACGCTCAATCGGAAAAGCTAGACATATAAATGATCAGCATGCTTGTTAGGCCTTGGACTTTACTGATACCTGCCATCATATTGCTGTGCTCAGTGAGCACGTCTTCCCATGCTTTTCAGTTGCAAGCTCTGGATGCCAGCCGGGTTAATCTCAACAATTATGTGGGTGGTGGAAAATGGACCCTGGTGATGTTCTGGTCAACAGACTGTATTCCGTGCGAAGAACAAAAACCGATGATCGAAGATTTCCATCGACAACACCATTCCAAAGATGCGCGTGTGGTCGGTATCGCGCTTGATGGGCATGAAAACTATCCCGGTATTAAAAAGCTGGTGGATAAGCACCAGCCAACGTATCCCAACTTAGTCGTTTTTACGGACGTATTCCATCGTCAATATCGGGAGTTGACCGGCAAGGATTTCAGAGCAACACCCACCTATTTGTTATTCTCCCCTGATGGTCGTTTAGCAGGTGCACGAGCCGGCAAAATCGAACGTGCGCTGTTGGAATCTGTTGTCGCTGGTAAGTGATGTGCGGTTTTTGCGTTAAGACATGATGGCCGTCAAGGCTTGATAGCTTGCGCGGTATTTCTCGTGTAGCTCGACAAACTGTCCAATATTCCCCGCAGGTTCAACAATTCGCTCTGTTTGTGGCGCTGTACACACGGAAGAAGGGTTGGCTTCCTCTGCTGCGATCAAGCCCAATCTAGCAGCGCCCAGGCTAGCGCCGTAATCACCATCTGATGGAACGGCCAGCGGAATGTTTAATGTATTTGCGATTAACTGTAGCCAGTAATTTGATTTTGCACCGCCACCGATGGCTGTTGCTTGTGTCAACGTTGTGCCTGCTGTTTGCAGAGCCAGCTGG
Source organism: uncultured Granulosicoccaceae bacterium (assembly GCA_964498925.1). GTDB lineage: Bacteria > Pseudomonadota > Gammaproteobacteria > Granulosicoccales > Granulosicoccaceae > Granulosicoccus. The sequence continues at coordinate 14,320 of CAZCKD010000059.1, read as the reverse complement.
CAATCACGAAACGCAAAGCTGACTCCTTGAAGAACAGCACGGGTCATCTCTGCCGCGTCTGTCGAGTGCTTAAGTCCGACGAATACACCGCGAGCGTTAGCATCATTTATCGGTGTTCGTTCACCCCCTAAATAGGGCAGGAATATCAGATCGGTGGGTGTCGCAGGAGTACCTTCCAATTGTCGGGTGAGTTCCTCCGGACTGCGTTGAACAAGGTTGGATAACCAGTTGAGTGCGTCAGTTGCCGCAAGGATTACACCCATCTGATGCCAGGTGCCGGGCAGGGCATGACAAAACGCATGAACCGCACTCTCTGCATTGGGTTGATAGCTGTCATTGGCAGCAAACAAGACGCCTGAAGTACCCAACGATAAAAAAGCGTTACCGGCAGCGACCGTACCCATACCGCAGGCGCTAGCGGCGTTATCACCGGCACCACCGGCTATAACGACATTGTTTGTCATTCCGTACTCTTTCGCTAATTCACCGCGCAGAGTGCCTGAGGCTTCGGTGCCTTCTACAAGCCACGGCATTTGATCAGAGCTCAGTCCTGAGGCCTGTAACAATTCGTCGCTCCAACGGCGACCTTCAACATCAAGCCAACCGGTGCCGGCAGCGTCGGACATTTCGCTAACATGCTCACCAGTTAACCAGAGGCGCACGAAGTCTTTGGGCAACAATACTTTGGCTACTTGAGCGAAAGCTTCAGGCTCGTTGTCCGCAACCCAGACGGTTTTTGGGGCGGTAAAGCCTGGGAATAGAATATTGCCGGCGATGCGACGAGACTCTGCTGTGTCGAGACGCTGCGCCTGCTTTGCGCTTCGAGTATCGTTCCATAGAAGGCAGGGCCGAATGACCTTGTCGTTTTTGTCTAATAGCGTGGCACCGTGCATATGACCGGACAGCCCGATACCTCTGACGGCTGAGAGTTCTTTTGGCTGAGTGCTTTTTATTTCACCCAGTGTGGCTTTGATGGCCTCTATCCAATGGGCAGGATCTTGTTCGGACCAGCCGTCGTGCGGGCGGCTGACTGAAACCGGAGCAGTGGCACTTGTGATGACAACTTGTTCGTCGTCCATCAATAGGGTTTTTACGCTGGATGTCCCGAGGTCAATGCCTAAGTACATACTGAATGCTCCGTGTGGTGTGTTCCGGTTATCTTGCAGGCCGACCCGCCTTGTGACCAGTGAGCAATCATTGCTTTAGCCATCAAATGATCACTCTAGCTATCTTCCATTTGTGATGTGCTATTCGCAAACAAATCATCAAGCATTTGCAGACTGCTGTGTTTTAAACCTCGATCGAGCAATCGCTCTTCGTTGTCGAAGACGTGGATCAGATCTTCGCTCTTAATCTCTGAGGTAAGGCGTTGCTTAAAAATTGCGTCGATGCCTTCTCTTATAAATTTTATAGCGTTTTCATCGTGGCCCACCAGTGCCACTGGCATCGGATCGAACAGCGTGAATAAGTGCACTAACCCTTCGGCAACCGCTGCACCTGCGATAGTAAATGCTTGTTGAGCGGCTTCGTTCCCGTCAATGGCTTGATCGACTAATTGTTGGAATACATCGTCTGATACACGACCCGCAGGCGCATCTTCCAGCGAACTACCCATAGCCATTCTTTCGATTCCATAGCGTGCGGCATAGGCTTCAATGCATCCACGCTTACCGCACCGGCACATCGCACCGTTTCGTTCAAATGGCAAGTGGCCCAACTCCAGTGCTGAGGATTGGATGCCTGAGAAAGGACGCCCGTTTAAGAACAGTCCCAATCCAATACCATGGGAAAAAAGAACGGTGGCAAACGAGCTGCCCATCGATTCGTGATGTTCCACGCTTAGCGCCTCTGACATAAGCTGGCAATCGTTGCTGACTTGCACGTCGACAGCGAAACGTTTCTGTAGCGCTTCACCCAATGGGACGTTTCTGGGTGTAATAACCGGTGACCAGAGCAGCTTGCCGGTGCTGTGCTCGGTGACACCTTGAAAACCGATGGAGATACTGAATAGCTTTTTGATACCCGATTTCTCGCAAATATCCTGAATGGCATTGCCAATTGTGGATATGAGAACCTCTGAGGACATATCTAAGGTTCGAAGGTTGTACGTCTCGTATTCGGCGACATTGCCGGCATAGTCGATACGTTGTGCACGGAGCCGGTCAATGGTTATATCGACGGAGACACTGAAGCCAGCTTCTGAATTCAAAGAAAGCAGGGTAGCCGGACGGCCGCGGCTGGACTTGGAACCCTCTTTGGAGAGTTTGCGGCTTTTCAGAAATCCTTGTTCTATGAGCTGTGTGCACAAGGAAGATACCGATGCCGCACTCAGGCCGGTTGAATCAGAAAGCTGAGAGGGCGTGGAATCTCCACGTACTCTTAAGCTTTTCAGCAAGCGCCTGCGATTCTCTATACGCAGGTCATCGCTTCTGATTATTGCTGAGTGTTCCATCTTCTCGATTTGTGGGTTTATTTAATTTTTTGGAAAATGAGTGGACAGGTGAAACCGGATTATGCATTATTTATTTAAGGCGTGAAATAAATAATTCTGGCCTATAAATTACCTCTGAGTTTTGATTGTTCTGCGATAAGCTACTGCTGGACCGGGCTGATCGAAGGCCTGAACTCATGGGCAGCTCATTTATTCTAGGGGTTCTTGGCATGAGTACAGGTTTTTTCGGTGACGTAGATAAAATTGCATACGGTGGTCCGGAGAGCCGTAATCCTCTCGAGTTTAGATATTATCAACCCGATGAGCTTGTCATGGGGAAGCGTTTGGAGGATCACCTCCGTTTCGCTGTCTGCTACTGGCACAACTTTGTCTGGCCCGGCGGTGATCCATTTGGCGGGCAAACCTTCGAGAGGCCATGGTTTGGGGACACCTTAAAACAAGCACAGTTAAAAGCCGACGTGGCCTTTGAAATGTTCTCGGCATTAGGTGTACCGTACTTCTGTTTCCATGATTTCGACATACGGCCAGAAGGTGCGACGTTCGCCGAAAACACTCGAAATCTTGAAGCTATGGTGGATTATTTCGGGCCTAAGATGGAATCCACCGGTGTGAAGCTCTTGTGGGGAACGGCGAATCTGTTCTCGCACAGACGCTATATGTCGGGCGCCTCGACCAATCCTGATCCTGATGTATTCGCTTTTTCGGCGGCAACCGTTAAAAGCTGTATCGATGCAACGCAAAAACTCAACGGCGAAAACTATGTGTTGTGGGGTGGCCGCGAAGGCTACGAAACCTTACTCAATACCGATTTGAAACGAGAACTCGACCAGATGGGGCGTTTTCTGAATATGGTTGTTGAGTACAAACATAAGATCGGGTTTAAAGGAAATATACTGATTGAGCCTAAGCCACAGGAGCCGACGAAGCATCAGTACGATTTTGATGTCGCGACGGTGTACGGGTTCTTAAAACGGTATGGCCTGGAGAACGAAGTCAAAGTCAATATCGAGCAAGGCCACGCCATATTGGCCGGACATTCCTTCGAACATGAGTTGGCTCTGGCCAATGCCTTAGGCATATTCGGTTCGATAGATATGAACCGTAATGATTACCAGTCTGGTTGGGATACTGATCAGTTCCCGAATAACGTGCCTGAAATGGCTTTAGCCTATTATCATGTGCTCAGCGGTGGTGGTTTCCAGAGCGGTGGAACTAACTTTGATGCGAAACTCCGACGACAGTCAATCGATCCGGAAGACCTACTCATTGCGCACATTGGCGGTATGGATTGTTGTGCTCGAGGATTGAAAGCTGCTGCAAAAATGATCGAAGACGGTGCTTTGTCCACACCATTGACGGAACGATATGAGGGTTGGGGGGACGAAACAGCTAAGAAGATGCTTGACGGCACTATGGCGTTGGACGATATCGCCGATTACGTTGTCAACAATGATATCAACCCGACACCGACATCTGGAAGGCAGGAGAAGCTTGAAAACATCGTTAATCGATACGTCTAAGTGCTTTGCATTAGTGGCAGGTGTTGTTCTGTCTGGCTTGACGTCGTTAAGCTCAGCGCAGTCACAGCTTGCCATATGCAGCACGCCTCAGAGACCTGAGTGTCCACTGGCGTTGGCAAGACCTGCAAATGAGGAATTTACATTTTCGCGCCTCATTTTTAACGACAACCAGGTGGCCATCAATAACCTGGGCGATAGAATCGGCTACCCGCATTGGCAGGCGGATTGTTCTGAATCAGAACCGCATTTTATTGCCGCGCTAAAACGATTAACCCGACTGGATACAAACGGGGATAGTCAGTCTTTGTTTTTGCTCGACGATCGCATCTATGACTATCCGATGCTTTACATCGTCGAGGCCGGCTTTGCATCCTTTTCTGACGACGAAGCCGAAAAGCTTCGCGAGTATTTGCTCAGGGGGGGATTCCTATTAGTCGACGACTTTCATGGCTCCTACCAGTGGGAGCAATTTGAGCGTTGGATGGGGCAGGTGTTTCCTGATAGACCGATCGTGGACATTCCCTCTGATCATGAAATCTTCAGCGTGCACTTTGATATCAACGAATTTATCCAAATTCCCGGTTTACGCGCGCTGTGTTTGAACCCCGGCGAAACCTGGGAACTACCCATTGAGAAAACGTCTGCGGTCAATGAGAGCAATACATCGCGACAGCAACCCAAATGGCGCGGTGTTCTTGATGATGACGGAAGAATCATGTCCATCATCAATTGGAATATGGACTTAGGCGATGCCTGGGAGCACGCCGATATGGAAGAGTACAGTGCGCTCTATACGGCGACTGCTTATCGGCTTGGCGTCAACTATGTCATTTATAGCATGACGCACTAATGCTCCCTTAAGGCGGGCTACGTGATGTTGACGATATGAAGTCCAATCATATGTTGCATCACGCGTAGCACTTGGGTGCTATATCCGTATTCATTGTCATACCAGACATACAAAACACATCGGCTACCATCAACGATGGTAGCTACAGAATCGAAAATGGCAGGTTCGGGTGTACCCACGAAATCGGTTGAGACTACTTCAGTGCTATAGGAATAGCTTATCTGTTGATGAAGCTCTGAGTTGAATGCCATATCGCGGACATACTCATTGAGCTCTTCTCGAGTCGTGTCTTTGCCAAGGTTCAAATTGCAAACCGCCATTGACACATTAGGTGTAGGAACACGAATGGCATTGCCTGTTAGCTTTCCAGCCATTTCAGGTAGGGCTTTGGACACCGCTTTAGCAGCACCTGTCGATGTCAAAACCATATTTAACGGTGCACTTCGACCACGCCTTTCGGCCTTGTGATAGTTATCAATCAGGTTTTGATCGTTTGTGTAGGAATGAACGGTTTCTATATGTCCGTTCTCGATACCGAAACGATCGTTGATGACTTTAAGTACCGGTGTAATAGCATTAGTGGTACAGCTTGCCGCGCAGACAATATTGTCTTCTTCGGCAATCATGTCGTGATTGACGCCGTATACGATGTTCTTAATGCTGCCGCTAGCCGGAGCCGTGAGTAAAACCTTAGCAGCACCTTTAGGTACAAGGTGTCGGGACAAGGCTTCCTCGTCTTTAAACACACCGGTATTGTCAACGATCAACGCGTTGTTGATATCGTATTCGGTGTAGTCGATATCTTCGGGTTGATTGGCGTAAATGACTTTGATGAAGTTGCCATTGGCAATAATGGCGCTCTGTTCTTCATCGATGGTAATGTGTCCGTTGAAGGGGCCGTGAATGGAGTCTCTTCGGAGTAGGCTTGCGCGTTTTCGAAGGTCGCCAGTTTTTCCGCCACGAACAACGATAGCGCGCAACCTTAAAGGATTGCTAGACGTGGTGCGTTCAATCATCAATCGGGCAAGAATTCGACCGATTCGGCCAAAGCCATAAAGCACGACATCTTGCGGCTGATCAAGTACCGACGGGGCATCAGATACACCGGACAATGCATCTGTAATAAACGCTTTTAGCGCATCGCTTTTTTCGAGAGCGCCCGCGTTTCGCGCTCGGTAGGCGAGTTTGCCGATATCAATTCTGGAGCTGCCAGGGTTGATGTCTTTGATGGCGTTGAGCACGGCGACGGTATCAATGACGGAAACTGTTTCGCCGACAACCTGCAGCGCTTGCTGATGTGCCTTGATGATCTCAATAGTCGAGCTGTTCATGAGCTTTCGACCGAAAACCGTGATGATGACACCTCGATCCCTGTAGAGAGAGCCTACAGCTGGAATCATTTGTTCAGCCAGTCCTTGCTCTTCTATATAACTTTTCAGGTAGGTTTGCGTATTGCTCACTATGGTGTCCTTTCGGTGGGTATTGTGACCGCCTAGGGTCTGATAACTGCGTAATTGGGATATCGGTATGAAACCGACCTGCTGTAGCTCACAGATGCGGATATTAGTGGATTCAGAGTAACGAGCAGCTACTAAGATCTGGGAATATGTGACACGAATCGCGTAGAATTGGGTTACATCCGTCATCGGCATTCCGCCGGAATACATGGACAACACTGCCCCATACCCGATTTTACAATCTGGCGAGATGCTCAATTGGTACAAAATTGAGCACGTTCTCGGCCGTGGTGGTTTTGGTGTTATCTATTTGGCAACTGATACCAATCTGGACCATCTGGTTGCCATAAAGGAATATCGAGTGCTTGAGGTGGCCGGTAATACCGGTACCCATACCCCAACGGGGGCAGTGACAAATAATGCACGCCAGGGAATGCAGCGCTTCATCGCAGAAGCCCGGAATCTCGTTAAATTTAAACACCCCAACATTGTGCGCGTCATGTCGGTGTTTGAACAAAATGACACTGCTTACATTGTCATGGAATTCGAAGAGGGAATTGACCTACGAGAGTTTCTCAACGATCCAAAGAGAAAGCGCGAATCTGTTTTAAAAGCCTTGTTGGTACCTATTGCCGATGGTTTGTCTCAAGTCCACCAATCCGGCTTCATTCATAGGGATATCAAACCTGCCAATATTCTGGTCCGCAAAAACGGTTCGCCGGTGCTGCTTGATTTTGGTTCTGCAAGAAGTTCCGAAGCGAGCAATACTGAACCTTTAACCGCTTTGGTTTCTGCTGGCTACGCGCCGTTGGAGCAGTACAGCGGAGACGGTGATAAGGATCAAGGTCCTTGGACAGATATCTACGCGCTGGGAGCGGTGTTGTATTTTGCAGTTACCGGGATGGAACCGATCGACAGTGCCAAGAGAGCATCGGCGATTCTCAATGGGGGTAAAGATCCTTTAATCAGCGCCAGATTGTTGGGGCAGGCCGAATATTCGGCGGAATTTCTCTCAGCTATTGATTGGGCATTGCAGTTCCGTATTTCTGACAGGCCGCAATCATTATCGGTTTGGCTCAACGCCTTATTAAAACGTGGAACCGCAAACCAGCCGACAAGACAAGTCAGTTCAGGGGTATCGCGACCTGTCGTTAATGCAGGTAGAGAGCGTGCTCAGCCTTTGCAGGGTGTTTCCATGCAGGATGTGCCGGCACCGCAAGAAGTCCAATCGATTCGAGTAAAGCGAAAGAGGTCTCGGTCGCTTTGGCTTCGCATGCTGGGCTTGTCTCTGGCAGGTTTACTTCTGGTTGGAGGCGTTGTTTTCGTACTGTTCAACGGCAGTGAGTTTTTTAACATCACACCGCGCGAATCCACTGCTAGTAGCGATACCGAAAATGTAAATGCGTTACCGAACACCGCGTCCATCGACAATGTGCAATTGCAGCTTGAATTGGAAAACGCCAGAAATGAAGCAAAGGCACTTGCCGTTGAGCTCATCAGAGAGCAAGAAAAGTTAAAGGCGCAAGAACTCGAGAGACAGAAAAGCGAAGCTGAACGCGAGGCCTCTTTTGCTGCCAATTTAAAGGCCGCTGAGGCTGCAGAAATTGCCCGTCAAAGAACGCAGAGGCGTCGATTCACTCAAGAGCTGAATCTGGCGACTCGTCTACTAGATGAAGGCAAGTTCGATAGTGCTGAAGCTGCGCTGGACAGAGCTTCAAGGTTGGATAGCGAAGACGGACGGCTCATACAATTAAGAGCCCGTTGGAGAATTGCCCTGGAAATGGCGCGTGCGCCTGTCTCGGATCGAGAGTTCAGTCAAGTTGTCTCAAGCTTTGACGAATTGCGTCGTGCCATTCAGAACGGTGAGATAAATACGATCAATAGGTTGACAGCTAAGTCTAATCAAAACGATTTGTTTCGGCAGTTGATAAACAGGTTTGCCTCCTTGCAAGTAACATTGATGGACATCGAACTGAATAATTCTACAAAGTCGATTAGTGCAGTGCTCCGCATCAATCGAATGACAAGAGACAATGGTGACGTTGCCATTCCATCTCCGTCCTACCAGGACCGCAGACTTTCCAGTCGGCGAATTGGCCGTCAGTGGTCTCTTATTCAGTGGTGACTTAGTAACAATTGTTAAGCAGATAACAGTGTGCTGGGTGATATAGTTCGCGAAAGTACGCTTTAACGGCGCCCAACCTTTGAAAAACAGGGTTAACGCAATCGGATATTGGGCTTGGCTCCAACAGATATCGTTTGAGTTGCCGTTTAAGAGATATGGAGCCAGGTGGCAGTTACCCAATTATCTGCCGCCGACGGCATTGACTAATAGTTAACAAGATTTTTAGGGACACTATGATTAAAAGAATACTCATGATTACCGCTACAGCCTTTCTCACTGCCTGTGGTGGTGGTAGCGGCGGCGGATCCGGCGGGCAAGATCCTGTGGACCCAAATCCGGGCGGTGATCCTATTGTTAACCCACCGGTTGAGGCTGGCGATCGAGCGGGTGCCTATATTGGTGACTTTGGATCAGGCCAGGGCGTTTATGTACTCGGCGCCGATAACGCATTGTCTGGTCTGGCGTTGGCCGCAGACGGCTCTGCCAGTTCCTTGTTCGGAAATCTAGGCACAGCAAGCACATTTTCCGGAAACCTTCGCGCTCACTTTCATACAGCGAGTACACCGGCTAACGAAGGTATTTTCAGTGCGGGGGAATTAGCTGCTAGTGGACCGGCACAGTTCAACCTGAATATCGTTGACGGACAAACTATCGAGAGTCTTTCCGGCACTACTGTTTCACTGACGGCAGTAAGCGCTGGCGGCCTGTCTCCAGCGACACCGGCGACGGTAGCCGGTGATTGGTCTGGCAGCCATCAATTCTGCGGTGCGGATCTGACTAACTGCAGCAACCTGGTGACTGAGATAAATTTTTCCGGATCAACAGTGAGTGGCCGTACGGTGATTATCACGCCTGAAGGGACAGAGCAGTTTCCCAACGCGATTGCCGGTAGCATCACGCAGCTGGGTGATGTTTCGACGTTAACGTACACGTGGTTTGGTAACACCTACGTTGGTAGCATCTCCTTCCTGCCCGGTAGTGATTCTCAATTAGTATTTCTGGGCGAAACTGTTGCCGAGGATGCGAATAACAGAACAATTTCGTCACTACTGACACGTTAGTCTGCTCGTTATTAATACCTTGGGGCGTCGTACCTTCGACGCCCTAAGACGTTATTCGAGGCTGAAAAAAGTCTCAGTTTTAAATTTATTTACGGTGAAATAATACCGTTTCAGGCGGCAAGCTTGCCACCGTGGCCTACTACTTGAATCGATGTATACCTCTGCTCATTGGTATGCATCAATATGTATTTGCTATCTCGTACAGGTCCGCATACGCGCCGTCTTCTGGATGCGTCTCTAATTTCTCTCGCCTGTTTATTCGGCCCGGTCGCCCCGGCGCTGGCCTATGATTGTCCCATTGATGTAGGCGCGGTGTTTAACCAGTATGGCGGCTACTACAACGGTCCCGTATTGCCTAATCCGGCTGCTTTTGCCGCCATCCAAAGTAACGGCAGTATCGAAGCCTGGGGTCATGAGAGTAGCGGCGGTACGGGAGAGCCTACCGGTACCGGTTACGTATCAGTGGTTGGAAATTGGTTCGCATTTGCAGCCCTGAAGAACGACGGCTCAATCTCATCATGGGGTGTAGACAGCGCCGGAGGCGGTACAGATTCACCGCAAGGCGTGGGTTTCCAATCTATTTCGTCCAACGTGCGTGCGTTTGCGGCGTTACATGCTGACGGCAGTATCAGTAGCTGGGGTGATCTGCGCTATGGTGGCGGCGATAGTCCCGCCGGAAATGATTTCACATACATCACCGGCAACGGTGGTGCCTTCGCAGCTTTAGATACATCCGGGGCTATTCATACCTGGGGAGAAAACGAATCTGGCGCTCAAGGTGGTCCGACAGATGATGGTTATATCGCGGTAGGCGGTAGTCTTAACGCCTTTGCCGCAATGAAGGAAGACGGCAGTATTTCGACTTGGGGCGCGGCTAGCTCTGTTGGTAGCGGCGCACCTAACGGGACCGGATTTTATCGCATTTATTCCACGACCCGCGCATTCGCTGCTCTTCACGAAGACGGTCGAATAGAGTCTTGGGGCAACCCCGCGGGTGGTGGTCAAGGTGCTCCGTCAAGCGGTCGGTACACATCTATTGCCACTACGGATAGTGCGTTTGCTGCTATTCGTGAAGATGGCGCCATTTACGCATGGGGAGCCAATACTGATGGTGGCACAGCAGCGCCCACCGAATCAGGGTTTGTTTCGATCGTCGGAACACAGCATGCGTTTGCTGCCTTACATGAGGATGGGCGAATTCTGACTTGGGGTGATCTAGGCTCCGGTGGTTTTGGAGCGCCGAGTGACAATGGCTACGAGTACATTGTTTCTAATCACGATAACTTTGCAGCGCTAAAAAATGACGGAACCATCTATACATGGGGTGGCGAGTCGACACTTGGAACGGTTGGTATCGAAGGCGAAGTTTATGTTGATATAGCCAGCACCGGGGGAGCATTTGCCGCATTGAATGCCGATGGAAGTGTAGAAACCTGGGGTTTTGAAGACAGCGGTGGTAGCGGTGGCCCTATTGGTTCGAACACAGCGTCTATCTTTGGCCGTTCTTCTAATTCGACGAATCAACTGTGTGTACCGGGCAGAGAGGTTTCGCCTTATATCGACGGCATTGCAACGGCCGAAGCGTTTGTGGGTGAAGAATATACTTTCAGACCACAGGTGTTTGACGCCGATGGAGGTCCGTACACGCTTCGAGTGGATAACGCACCAAGCTGGTTGGGCATTAATGTAGAAAGAGGCGAGGTGTCTGGTGTGCCTAGCGAATCGGACGTAGGCGCAGCAAACGGTATTGTTATTAGCGTGACCGACAGCCAGGGTCTCAGAGCTGAGTTAGCACCCATTAATATCCTTGTACAAGATACAAGGGAGCAGACGCTTGTCGCTGATTTGATCGAGCCGGAATCTTTCTTCGTGCAGAATTTGGAAGCAAACGGCATTGAAAATGTTGTTGCCGAATATATGGGCGATTACGAGGCAGCGTTTGAACAGCTCGACCAGCCGTTAGCAACACTGACTGAGTTGCAAGATGTTATCAATGAAGTGAACGACCGGTTAGATGCGCTTTTTACCGAAGTAGTCACGCCCGTCGTTGAGATTGAAGCTCCGCCTACTGAGATTGAGATCACTGATACTGAAACGCCGGACGAGGACGTTTTAGATAACGAGGTCCCAAGCGAAGTCGAGACGGACAACGAAGGGGAAAGTGGACGCGAGACCGAAACAGACACCGACACCGAAGTCGAGCGTGAAAATGAAGGTGAAAGCGAATTAAATATTCTGTCGGTACTCACTGAATCTGATGTTAACAACGGTGTTGCGGAAAATGCCGAAGCTTACATCGCTGCTCTGGAAGGGATTGATTCAGACAACATAGAAAGTGAGCAATTGCAGCAAATTATTGAAGAGGTCAATAACATTGAGGCGTTGCTATCTATTACTGATCTTCAGAGCGTTGGTAGCGAACCTGAAGCGAACCTAGTGGAGGTTTTGGAACCGTTTAATGGTATTAATCAAGAATTCTTACCTGAACTTGTTGGCAATTTATTAGAGTTGGAAATTCGACCGACAGACGCTGAGGTTGTGAATGAGCTTATTGAAGAGATCACTGAGCGGGCTGAATTTCAACCCGTTGTGTATCTTGTTTTAGAGCAGGGTGGTCGAGCGGTGCGTAGTATTAGTCCGACCAACGGGCTAGTCACGCTCAGTGCGCGTATCGATAACTTAGATGATCCAGAGTCGATAAGTTACGACTGGAACGATTCAACGGCACGGATTGTGTCAGCTAGTGTCAGTGAGACGCTTGATGATCAGGTTATGCAGTTTGACCCGACTGATCTTAGATCGCAGGATCGGTTAATCGCCAGAGTTACCGCTACTCATCGTGAGTTGAGCAGTACCAGCAAGTTGGTGATTGTGGTTAACGATGGCATTACGAACATCGCTGATGTTATCGATAGTGATAATGATGGAATCACTGATCAATTCGAAGGAAGTTTAGATGCTAGTGATTCCAACGAAAATGAAAACAAGTTGCAAGGCCGAGCCGGCGAAGATTCCTCATTTGTTCTGGAAACTGAAACAGGTTTGAAGCTGAGAATGGGTACGGATAGTCGCGTTGCCAATACACAGCAGGGTGGATTAAGTTTCAATGAATTACTGAGTGTGCAACCTACGGCCGATGTCGATTCGAGAGAATTTGAGAATCCCGACAAGGTTTATGACTTTGAGATTGCGGGTCTGTCACGAGTGGGTGATTCTGTCCATATCGTTTTGCCTCATCAAACACGCTTTCCTGAGGGCGCGGTATACGGGAAATTTCACCCGGCTACCGGTTGGGTTGAGTTTGTAGAGGATTCCGCCAATAGTATTTCCAGCTCTGATGGTATCGATGGGATCATCGGGCAGTGTCCTGCTCCAGGTAGTCCTTCTTACGAACCGGGTATTCAAGCGGGTCATTCCTGTTTGCAATTATGGATTCAGGATGGAGGGCCTAATGATTCAGATCGACTCGACGAGAATGGTCAGGTTCGGGCTGACTCGGGGTTAAACGGTGTGGTTGAGGATCCGGGTGCCATACTCACGCCCAGAGCAGTAGAACCTGTTGTCGAGGCCGTTCCAAATCCAGTTGAAGCGCCAGAGACTGACTCTGAGAGTGTGGTTGTAACAGAATCAGAATCGGTTGAGGGTCCTAATACTGATACGTTGCCTAATGGTCCTTTCACGCCGGTTATCGCGGCTGCGGAAGAATCTGAACCGGTTGCAATGGCTGCCACTGGCGGAAGTAGTGGCGGTGCATTTACACCGTGGATGTTACTGGTGCTTGGTTTTGGTTTTGGATTAAAACTATTCCGACGATCATCGTATATAGCTAGTCGCTAGGTAAGGTATCAGCGATACAGCGGAGCACGTCGATATCACTTGAGCTCGCATTCCTTCAACAGTACTGCCCATTGCGCCCCATGCATATCTCTATCTGAATGATGGCCCTGAGTAATGGGCCTGTGCAAGCTGAACTTAATGACGTTCAGTGAAGGGATGTCGAACCGTTTAATTTTTGATGCAGGCAGCTGCATAAGTTGTGATACCTGATCGGTACTGAGTGCGTTTGAAACGAATTTAAACGCATCTTCACTGCCACAAAAGATATCGATAGTGACCCAGAACGGTCCAGCGTTTTTAGAACGTACACCTTCTACGTGATCGCCAAGGGTTGTCCTCATGCCGTACCACCTTCGGGACCTTCCGGACCAACCGGGCCTACCGGGCACCGAACTTGTTTTGTTCGAACCGCCTTTTCGGGTGCATCCAGTTCCAGGATATGGTTCAGGCAAAACTCGTATAGAGGACCTCGTGAACTTTGTGCCGGTGAATAAGGAAACGCAAAGGTTGGCAGTGGTTCATTGTCGGTAAGCGGGTAGTGAAGTAAGAACGGGTTTATGTATTTACCAATCTCGTCGGCCATTTCCTGAGACTGTGCCGTGACGATAACCAATACACCCACCTCGTGTAATGAGGACGATTTTGTTTCAAGTGCACCGAGCGTTGCATTGACGCCAATCAGTCGAAACTCGATGTGAAAATCGTCTTCGTTCAATGTCAGGCTATTGCTGACATTGTCGGCCAAGTATTCGGAGAGTCTTTCGACCCATGCCTGCGCATTTTCTACGTAATGAGCATCGCGTAGCAGTGCCAGTAATGTGCATTGAAAACCGACCAGACGTGCGCCTTCCAGTTTTACGGTGTAAGGCTCGGTAGCTATCCATTCGGATCCCGTGACACGGACGGTACGTTCATTAATGGCTTCATAATGAGCGTTAGTTACCGAGAGATAACCACCCGGTTCGTAGAGCTTGAACGGATCCGAGTTTTCGTAAAGCATATGCGCGGATACTGATGT
>CAZCKD010000058.1:0-18408 GCA_964498925.1 uncultured Granulosicoccaceae bacterium | reverse complement strand
TGATATTTTGCCTGCAATTTGGCTAAATAATGCACTAAAGCTTGCCAAATGCGCCAATTTTCCATCTCCTAACGAAACAGACCACCTGATTTAGGTCAGCAGACAGGCAATTCAGGCAAAATCTGCGCGTGTTCACAGAATACTGGATTTAGTGTGAAACATTACTCATACTGAAAGAGACAACCCAATTAATAATGTGAACCAGTTATCAGTTACTGAACGAAAAATGTTAACTGTGTCTCTAAACGAAACGATGACCTAAAACCCATCCTGCAATCCAAAAACTCACTCCTACACTTAATTTTCAGTCAATAAGACGCCACGAGAATCAACGACCTACAGGCATGCAAACAGACTTTTCTCTAGAGACTGTATGCGCTCGTAAGCAGCGCGCCGACGGTAACAATACCGCTTGTATCTTCGTGGGCGGTGGTACTCTTTTCTCATCGTTTCGATATGGACAGCTGAAATGAAGTTGCTACTGACTTCAGCGTACCAGGAGCACTCGCGTCTCGACCGCCTCCTGCACCTGCAAAAACAGGACGTTCACGGTGAGCACGAAATTGCGGGCAATCCAGCGGAAGCGGATGTCATTGTCTTTGTAGAAAACACACAGTTCGAAGACATACTTTTCGAACGTCTGTTGGATCATCCATTAGTGCATGCATACCCGGAAAAGGTCTACATGTACAACGAGATGGATCGTTCCTGGCCAATGCTACCCGGTCTTTACTGCAGTCTGTCTGCTCAGCTGGCAGCCTACTCCGACCATGTCGCGTTTCCTTACATCAACGTTTGTAATGAAAACATTCGCAATATCCATAAAATGAATTCAGAGCGGAACTGGCTGTACTCTTTTGTCGGCTCTGCCAGCCACCCGGTTCGTAAACCGATCCTCAGTCTGCAAGATCAAGACGCGCTTATTGTTGATACATCAGATTTTTGTGTTTGGAAACCAACTCAAACATCCAAGTTCGGCTATCAGCAAACTTTCACGAATGCCATGGCGGAGAGTAAGTTCGTACTTTGCCCACGAGGAATCGGACCATCGTCACTGAGGTTGTACGAAACCATTGAAGCCGGTCGAGTACCCGTGATCATTTCCGACTCGTGGGTTGCACCTCCACAGATTGACTGGAGTTTCGCAGTACGCATCCCTGAATGGGAAATAAAATCTATCCCCAAACGGCTAAGGGAGATTGAAGATGAGTGGCAAGATCGAGGCGCGGCTGCACGTGCTGCCTGGGAATCCGCCTACTCCCCTACCGAGCTGTTCAATACGTTTTCGAATTCAGTCGCCAGTATCAGTAGGACAGCAAACCTTCCCATTAAATCGTTGAGAATTTCCTCTCATAGATGGCAGGTATTTGCAGAGCAGGAAGTGCGCAACTGGATAAAGCCGCCTGCTGGTGTCACTAGGCCTTCGGCAATCGCTGTAGCGAAGTCACTGGCTATGCACTCGGGACTTGGCAGACTGTTCTCTCGAAAAGCGTAGACAGGTTCGACGTAAAGAACGATACGAGCAGCGCTTGCTCTGCTCTATTAGCCGAAAAATTCCTTATTTAATCGTTTGAATTTCTAGCTTAGAACCTGTCAGGTTCAACCGTGCAAAAATTGATTTTAATCGTCAGAGGGCGTCAGCACTCTCTACGAGAATGCTGCAATACAGGCACTCATGATAAAACCCGGTGCTAGTCCTAGTGCAATCACTGCCAATCCGTTAATTGCTAACCCGGCAGACACGTCTCCGGCAGGTTTTACATCGGTAGTATCAACAGGATCATCAAAAAACATCAGCTTGATGACTCGTAAATAGTAGAACGCACCAATTACCGACATGATGACAGCCAATATCGCCAACCACGTGAAGTCAGCTGAAATTGCTGCTTGAAGCACCGATAGCTTTGCGTAGAACCCAACGGTTGGTGGAACACCAGCCAGTGAAATCATCGCTAACATCATAACCCCGGCTAGCAGAGCATTTCGCTTTCCAAGTCCAGTAAGGTCTGAGAGGTTCTCTGCCTCAAAACCATCTCGTGACACAGCAATCAGAACACCGAATGCTGCAAGCGTGGTGAACGCGTACGTGATGGCGTAAAACATTGCTGCGCTATACCCGTCTGACGTTGCCCCAACGATACCGAGCAGTAAAAATCCAACGTGCGAGATCGTACTGTAAGCCAGCATACGCTTGATGTTGGTTTGCGCTATTGCAATCAGATTGCCAACAACCATCGAGAGTGCCGCCATGATGGCCAACATCTGCTGCCAATCGGCGTTCAGAGTTTCAAGACCATCAACCAACAAACGAATGAGCATTGCAAATGCAGCAATCTTGGGCGCTGTCGAAATAAACATGGTGACGGAGGTTGGCGCACCTTCGTATACGTCTGGTACCCACATGTGGAACGGAACTGCGCCGAGCTTAAACGCAATACCCACAATCAGGAATGTCAGGCCAAATCGAGCACCGATAGTGCGTTCGCTAGACAGAGCTTCTGCGTTTCCAGCCAGGATGTTTCCGATAACGTCCAGATTCAAAGAACCGGTTGCGCCGTAAATCATCGACATGCCGTAAAGCAACATGCCCGAGGCTAATGCGCCCAAAACAAAATATTTCATGGCAGCTTCAGACGCTGCACTGTTGTCGCGATGAAGTGCAACCATTGCGTACTGAGACAGTGCCAGCAATTCCAAGCCTAAATAGACCGTCAGCATGTGCGACGCCGACACCATAATCATCATGCCGGAAACGGCAAACAAACCAAGTACGAAATACTCGCTTCGGGCAATTTTTCTGTCACTGACATAGTCGCGTGAGTACAGAAAAATACCAATAGCCACAACAAGCAACCAACTCTTCAAGCTGGCACTCATAGCATCGACAGTGTATGCCCCGCTAAAACCGGACGTTGCTTCGCCTCCGATTTGGGAAACCGCCATCATCAATGTGATAACAAGCGTTAGCTGCGACAACCAATACACCGTATTGGAAGCAGCTTTAGTAAACAGGCCAACGACCAACACCGCACAGGTGGCCGCCAGCAGAAAGATCTCGGGAGTCGCGATCTGCAGGTTATCCATGAGCAGCTCAGTACTTAGAGGTTGAAATGTGTTGCACGAGGTTCTCAATGGAGGCGTGCATGACGCTGCCTATGAGATTTGGCCAAACACCAATCAGCAATACAAATATTGCCAACAGTGCCAGCATCCAGAACTCGCGAGGGTTGATGTCAGTCAATGCTGCCACCTTGTCGTTTCCTATGGGGCCCATGATGACCCGCTTGACCATCCAAAGCGTGTAAGCAGCACCGAGTATCAAGGTGCTCGCCGCCAGGAAGGCAATCCAGAAATTAGTTTTAAAACTTGCAAGGATAACCATGAACTCGCCGACGAAGCCGGACGTACCAGGTAAGCCTGCATTTGCCATGGCAAAGAACACCATAAAAGCGGCGAAGATCGGCATGGTATTAATGACACCGCCGTAGTCTGCTATCTCACGACTGTGTATCCGGTCGTACATGACCCCCACGCAGAGGAACATAGCAGCGGATATAAATCCGTGAGACACCATTTGAATCATGGCGCCTTCCAGTCCCAATGCCACTCCGGCATCGTCACCTTTTGCAATCAGTCTGAACGCAATGAAAATACCCAGCGTCACAAAGCCCATGTGGGATATGGACGAGTAAGCAATCAGTTTTTTCATATCGCTTTGTGCCAAGGCGACAAATCCGATGTACACCACCGCAATCAGGGAGATCACAATCATGAACGTGTCCATAGCCGCGCTGGCATCCGGTGTCACCGGAAGGCTGAACCTAAGGAAACCGTAGCCACCCATTTTCAGCATGATGGCCGCCAGAACTGCAGAGCCAGCCGTTGGTGCTTCTACGTGTGCATCCGGTAGCCACGTGTGAACAGGCCACATCGGTATCTTGACCGCGAAAGCTGCAAGGAAGGCAAGGAATATCCAGAACTGTTGATCTTTGTCCAATGCCAAATCATGCATGCCCAATATGCTGAATGTACCGCCCTGCTTATACATATAGATAAGCGCGATGAGCATGAACACTGAACCGAGGAAGGTATATAAAAAGAACTTAATCGTTGCATAAACGCGTCGAGGACCACCCCATATACCAATAATTAGAAACATCGGTATCAAGGTAGCTTCGAAAAAGATGTAGAACAAAATGGCGTCTAGTGACGAGAAAACACCAATCATCAGGCCCGTCATAATGGAGAAAGACCCAAGATAAACCGCTGGTCGGTCCTTAATGACTTCCCAAGCTGATATCACGACAATGACGTTGATCATCGTCGTCAGGATGATCAGCGGCATGGATATACCGTCGATACCGAGTGCGTAGTTGATATCAAAACCTGGTAACCAGGCAACCGATTCAGTGAACTGCATGGCAGCCGTGCTGCTGTCAAAACCAAAATACAAAGGCAGGCTGACAAGCAAGGTCAGGATAGAGGCAACGGCCGCTAATTTACGGGCCGGACCATCGCCTAAAGCAATGATCAGAAAACCCGCCAAAATCGGCAACCAGATCGTCAGACTTAGTAGTGGAAAGCTCAATGGTTCAATCTCTATTGGGCGTGATAATCAGACGAATAAAAACCATGACAGCATGGCCAGCAGGCCTAGAATCATGGCAAACGCATAGTGAAACAACATACCGCTCTGCAGACGACGGGCAATATTGGCAAAGAATCCAACACTATTGGCCGTGCCGTTAACTAAGGCACCATCAATGACCTTCATGTCACCCTTCTGCCAAAGCTGCTTGCCAAGACCCACACTACCTGCAGCAAATACCGCCTGATTAAAATCATCAAACCCGTACTTGTTATCCAGAATGCGGCGCAGAAATCCCAGCTTGCTGTCGAGCATGGCTGGAATAGACGGGGCAACCATATAAAAGACGTAAGCGGTAGCAACGCCTGCGGCAGCAACATAAACAGCAGGCGTCTGGAACGCATGCGTTATGAATTGAATGGGGCCGTGATACGTTTCGCCTAATCGGCCTAGGACATCGTGGGCCGGCAGTACAGAGATAATGCCTTTGAAGTAATCCCCAAAAACAACCGCTGTCACCGTGAACAACCCGATGAGCACCGAAGGAATGGCCAGCAGAATCAGCGGGATGGTAACCACTCTCGGCGACTCGTGAGCATGATCCAGCGTTTCTTTATCCATCCGGGGTTTTCCGTGAAATACCAGGAAGAACAATCGGAAAGAGTAGAAAGCCGTGACGAATACTCCGCCCAACACCGCCCAGAATGCAATGCTTGCACCCGGGATAGTTGAAAAATGGACGGCTTCGATGATGATGTCCTTCGAATAAAATCCGGAGAACGCCGGGAATCCGATCAAGGCTAAGGTACCGATCAATGACGTCCAGTAGGTAATAGGCATTTTCTTACGCAAACCACCCATTTTTCGAATGTCTTGCTCGTGATGCATAGCGATGATCACTGAGCCTGCAGCAAGGAACAACAAAGCCTTAAAGAACGCGTGCGTCATGAGGTGGAACATCGCTGCTGAGTATGCAGACACACCCAGAGCTACTGTCATATAGCCCAGCTGAGACAACGTTGAATACGCCACTACCCGCTTGATGTCGTTTTGGACCATACCAATCAGCCCCATGAAGAATGCCGTGAACGCACCAATGATGAGGATGAAACTCAACGCTGTTTCGGACAGCTCAAAGATGGGTGACATCCGCGACACCATAAAGATGCCTGCAGTAACCATCGTAGCTGCGTGAATCAGTGCAGAGATGGGTGTTGGGCCTTCCATCGAATCGGGAAGCCAAACGTGCAGAGGCGCCTGTGCAGACTTACCCATTGCACCAATGAATAAGAGAATGCAGAGAACGGTTAAAAGATCCCACTCTGCTGAGCCAAAGATATTGATTGTTTGCCCAACCAGGCCAGGAGCAGCCTCAAAGGCATCGGTGTAAGCGAGGCTATTGGTATACATCACGATGCCTGCGATACCTAAAACGAAGCCGAAGTCGCCAACGCGATTCACTAGGAATGCCTTCATATTGGCAAAAATGGCCGTCTCTTTCTTGTAGTAGAAACCGATGAGTAAATAAGACACTGTGCCCACCGCTTCCCAACCAAAAAACAGCTGCAGGAAGTTGTTGGACATAACCAGCATTAACATCGAAAACGTAAATAGCGAGATATAACAGAAGAATCGCTGATAGCCGTCGTCGTCGTGCATGTACCCGATTGTGTATATGTGCACCATCAACGAGACGAAGTTGACCACTAACAACATCATGACGGTCAAGTTATCGACGAGAAAACCAATCTCGAATTTGATGTTGCCACTAACTAGCCATGTATAAAGCGTTTCGTTGAATGGCGCTGCACCACCCACCACAACATGAAAAAACGCGTACACCGACAGCAGCAGTGAAAAAGCTACACCAGCAATAGTGACGCGATGCGCATTGGTCCGTCCGATCTTGCGACCGAAGAGTCCGGTAACGATAGCGGCTAGTAGAGGTGCTAGCGGTATGAGTGTATAGATAAGCTTCACGTCGGCTAGCCCTTCAATGCGTCGAGGTCGGCAACGTTGATGGTGGATCTATTACGGAATAACACCACCAAAATGGCCAGCCCGATGGCCGCCTCTGCCGCTGCCACGGTCAGAATAAAGAAGACAAATATTTGCCCGGCTCCATCACCCAAAAAGTGTGAGAAAGCAACGAAATTCATATTGACCGACAACAACATCAGCTCAATACACATCAGCAAAATGATGACGTTTTTTCGGTTGAGGAAAATACCTACAACACTCAAGCAGAAGAGCAATGCACCCAGAGTGAGGTAATGAGACAGTGTAATCATGATTTTATATCCGTCCGCCTCGTGATTAGTTGCGCTTTTCAGCAGGCATTTGAACAACACGTAAGCGATCTTCCTTACGAGCTTCAATCTGCTTGGATGGCGTTTGGTATTTGGTGTCCGGCCGGCGACGCATCGTTAATGCAATCGCAGCAACAATCGCAACCAGGAGGATGATGGCCGCAATTTCGAATTGGAAAAGATACTCGCTGTACAGCAGTCGACCAAGAGATTCTGTATTACTCATGGCTTCAGCGCCCGCACGCTCAGGCACAGGAAATTGCTCAGCTTTGAAATATCGCTGTGTAATCAGGAATACCATCTCGACCAGCATGATGAGCCCGACAAGCAAACCGACAGGTAAGTATTTAACAAACCCTTCTCTCAAAGGCTCTACGTTGATATCCAACATCATGACGACGAACAAGAACAGCACCATGACAGCACCCACGTAGACTAGCACCAACGTGATCGCGAGAAACTCCGCTTCGAGCAGTAGCCAGATAGCAGAACACGTAAAGAACGTCAGCACCAGATACATCGCCGCGTGCACAGGGTTACGACAGGAGATAACCCTTGAAGCAGCAAAAATCATAATCGCTGCAAATAGATAAAAAACGAACAGTTCAAAAGTCACTGGATGTTCCTTGGTTTACGTTCAAGTGCCTATCAGTTAGCGGAATGCCGCATCTGCCGCACGATCTGCAGCAATCTGGACTTCGTATTTATCACCAATGGCAAGTAGCTTGTCTTTGGTCATGATTTGTTCACCACGATTCTCGAAGTGGTATTCAAAAATTCGTGTTTCTACAATGGAATCAACCGGGCATGCTTCTTCGCAGAAACCGCAGAAGATGCATTTGAACAAGTCAATGTCGTATCGCGTCGTGCGTCGTGTTCCGTCATCACGTTGTTCAGAGTCAATAGTGATAGCCAAGGCTGGACATACCGCCTCGCATAATTTGCAGGCTATGCAACGCTCTTCACCATTAGGGTATCGACGCAGCGCGTGCAATCCACGAAATCGATGCGACTGAGGTGTCTTTTCTTCCGGGTACTGAATAGTGATGTTGCCAGATACAAAGTACCTGCCCGTCAAAGACATACCTTTCAACAGCTCCCACAATGTGAAGCTCTTGATGTATTTGCTGATTTGTCCTGTCATAAGATTTTCCTGATCCTTAGATTTTTAACTAAACACCGCCTCTGACGGCGCTGAACCAAGGACCCACTTCAAAATAAATGGCAAATCCAACCACGGCTATCCACACGATGGTAACCGGGATAAATACTTTCCAACCCAGACGCATGATCTGGTCATAGCGATAACGCGGGAAAGTTGCTCGCAGCCATAAAAACACAAACAACATGGCCGCCGTTTTAATTAAGAACCAGTGGATACCATCGCCGAATCCATCAATCGGTGACATCCATCCACCCAGGAACAAGATGGCAGTAAGCGCCGCAATCATGATCATGTTGGCGTATTCCGCCAGGAAGAACAGCGCGAATGCCATACCCGAGTAATCGACGTGGAAACCCGCAACGATTTCTGACTCCCCTTCCGCCACATCAAACGGCGCACGGTTGGTTTCAGCGACGCCCGATATGAAATACACGACGGCTAAAGGCAACAAAGGAAACAGATACCAGTTGAAAAAACCACCACTCTGCGCACGAACGATATCGCCGAGGTTCAAACTTCCGGACATCATGAGCACACCGATGAGCGCGAAACCCATCGCAATTTCATAAGCGACAATTTGAGCCGCCGAGCGCAACGCACCCAAGAATGCGTATTTGGAATTAGATGCCCAACCGGCGATGATGACGCCATAAACACCGATGGAAGTCATAGCCAGTACATACAGCAGCCCGGCGTTGACATCTGAAATAGCCCAGCCATCGGCAAATGGAATGACAGCCCAGGCAGCAACAGCCGGGGCCAGTGACAGAATGGGTGCGGTTAAGAATAAAAATTTGGAAGCGCTTGTCGGGACAATGACTTCCTTAAACATCAATTTAAAAACATCGGCGAAAGGTTGTCCCAAACCTTTAAAACCTACGCGGTTTGGTCCAACTCGAACCTGCATAGATCCAATAACTTTACGTTCTGCCAAAGTCAGATACGCAACACACAGAATGAGCGGCACCAGTACCGCTACAATTTTGAGTAGCGTCGTGATTGTTAGGATTAATGCATCCATTACGCTTTACTCACCTCGATTTCGCCAAACAGGGAACCCAACGCTTGAGTTTCCGGCAAGCCTGTCGGTACCCATACACACCCATCAGGCACGTCGTTATCAGTTCTGCACGGTAGCGAAACAGCGGTACCGTTCTGTTTCACGTTAACTGAATCACCGTCTTTTAACGATAGCTTCTCTAACTGGGAAGCTGCCATGGAGGCAAACGCCTGCTTTCCATCGAGTGACTTCTGCAGCGGTTGCGAGCGTCTAACGATGGGGTCAGTTGAATAGATTGGCGATTCGCCGGCTCTCAGTACATCGGCATTAACAGGCGCTTGATAATCAGGAGCGTTCTTGAAGCTCGTCAGATTAGTCAATTGAATATCACCGCAGTGGCTCTGTAATTCTTTGGTAACCGATTCAGGGCTGTCATAGCCAAAACCGTCAAGTTCAAGTTCTTCTGCCAATACACGAAAAATTTTCCAAGCAGGTCTGGCATCACCTGGAGGCGCTGTCATGCCTCGCGCACTTTGCCAGTTGCCTGTCGCGTTGACATAGGTGCCAAACGTTTCTGTAAACGTTGCAGCAGGAAGAATGACATCTGCGTGTTCCCGTAAGCTGTCGCTCATGAACGAACTAATGGCAACAACACTGTTAGCACCTGCCAAACTGGCCATAGCCGCAGCAGGATTAGCCGCATCAAACTCAAGCTCACAACCCACCAGCAGATAAGCCGCTAAAGGATTTTGCAACATCGCTTGCGCATCAAGTCCAGTCTCGCTTAGCGATTGGCCACCTGCTCCTCTATGAGGAACGACACCTGCTAACCACGCACCGGATGTATTAGCACGCTCAGGCAGCATACCCAAAGTAGCGCCTGTAGCTTTTGACAATGCAATCGCCAAATACTGCAACTGTGCATATGATGGATGCTGAACAGAGATATTCCCCAAGAAGACAGCAGCACGCTCGCCGTTTTTCAGTGACTTGGCAATGCGATCATGTTGTTCAGAACAACCTGCCGTTGGGGCATCGGCCATAGCCGACACATCAGCACCAGCCGCTTTTGCAACGCAGTACAGTTCAGATACCATGCTGTCATAACGCGTTGAAATGGTTTCAGCCGCTTCGAAATGCAGTGGAAATCGCTTGGGGTTGATAAAGCTGACCGCCGCACCCTTAAGTGCCGACTTACGCAATCGCAGTGCTGCGATTGGTTGATCCTTACGAATGTTTGAGCCGATTAGTAGAGCCGCATCCAACGTTTCCAAATCGTTTAACTGCATGCCCAACCAAGGCATAACAGGCGCGGAATCTTGTGCTGACATATCAACCTGGCCGAGGCGATGATCAATATTGGCTGTGCCCAAAGCACGACCCAGTTTCTGTGTCAGGTATAACTCTTCTAACGTGATAGTTGGAGATGCCAGAACACCGAGATCTTTACGTCGTAAATGATCAGCAGCCGCTGCCAACGCAGAAGACCAATCCGTTGTTTTGAGTTCACCATCGACACGCATCATGGGAGAATCAATACGGTCCGATGAACTTAAACCCTGATAGCTAAAGCGATCTCTATCGGCAATCCAGACTTCATTGACCGACTCATTCTCGCGAGGAACAACACGGTTAATCGTTGAACCGTCCATATGGACGAACACATTAGAACCAACTGAATCGTGTGGCGATACTGAAGGCTGCTGCGTCAGTTCCCAGGAACGTGCCGAATATCGTGATGGACGCGCAGTCAACGCACCTACCGGACAAATATCAATAACGTTGCCAGACACTTCAGAGACAACGGACTTCTCTATGTAGGTACCGATGCGAACATTTTCACCACGACCCGTAGCACCTAACTCGCGGATTCCGGCAATTTCTTCGCCGAAACGAACGCATCGAGTGCAATGAATGCAACGCGTCATTTCAGTTGCGATAAGAGGACCAATGTACTTATCAAATACAACGCGCTTACCTTCTGTGTATTGAGAAGCACCGTTGCCATAACCCATAGCGACATCTTGTAATTCACACTCACCACCTTGGTCGCAGATAGGGCAATCAAGCGGATGGTTAATCAGCAAAAATTCCATCGTACCTTTCTGCGCGTCTCTAGCTAACTTGGACGCGGTATGCACCACCATGTCAGGCATGACAGGTGTGGCACAGGCAGGCAATGGCTTAGGGGCTTTTTCAACCTCCACAAGACACATGCGGCAGTTGGCCGCCACCGAAAGCTTCTTGTGGTAGCAGAAACGCGGCACATCGATACCAGCAGCATCGGTGACCTCGATCAGCATCTGACCACGCTTAGCCGTTAGCGGGTTGCCGTCAACGGTAATCTGAATAGTGTCGTCACTCATGTATCAATTTTCGCAATTGGCCAACTATTGGGTTCTCTATCTGATCTGCGCAACAGATCAGGCAACAGCTCCCAGTTTGTCGGACACCAGACTGCGTCCGTTCTCAATGTAATATTCGAATTCGTGTCGGTAATGCTTAACGAAACTTTGTACCGGCATCGCTGCAGCATCACCAAGAGCACAGATAGTACGGCCGGCAATCTTGCCAGCAACATCTTCCAGCTTGTCAATATCTTCAGGTAGACCTTTACCTTCGACAATGCGCGTTAGCATGCGGTACAACCAGCCCGTACCCTCTCGGCATGGCGTGCACTGGCCACAACTCTCAGAGTAGTAAAAGCGGGAGATACGACGAAGCGCCTGCACCATGTCTGTAGTTTCGTTCATCACGATAACTGCACCGGAGCCAAGCATAGAGCCCGATACTTTTGATATGGAATCGTAATCCATATTGGTTTGCATCATCAGCTCTGCAGGTACGACAGGCACTGACGAACCACCGGGAATGACCGCTTTTAATGGAATGCCATCTTTCATCCCGCCCGCAAGTTCAAGCAGTGTTGAGAACGGTGTTCCCAAATTAATTTCGAAGTTGCCTGGCTTTGCTACATGCCCTGAGACAGAAAAACACTTCTGGCCGCCGGCTGTTTCAATGCCCATTTCCTTAAACCACTCAGGACCGTTTCGCACGATCGCGGGCACACTGGCTACAGACTCTGTGTTGTTGATAGTCGTTGGACGACCGTACAAGCCATAACCTGCCGGAAAAGGTGGTTTGAAACGTGGCTGCCCTTTCTTACCTTCCAAAGATTCAAGCAACGCTGTCTCTTCACCGCAAATATAAGCGCCAGCACCGAGAGTTCCGATAACTTCAATATCGATTCCGCTGCCTTTAATATCTTTACCAGCCCATCCGTTGCTGTAGGCATCTTTAATGGCTTGCATGAAGTTCTTATAAACCTCATCCATGAATTCCCCACGCATATAGTTGTATGCGACAGAGGCTCGAATGGCATAACTACCAATCAACATGCCTTCAACTAATGCATGCGGGTTAAAACGAATGAGATCGCGATCTTTGCAGGTACCTGGCTCGGATTCGTCAGAGTTGATGACGAAGTAGCTTTGCCCGCCATTCTTTGGCATGAAGCTCCATTTCAATCCAGTGGGAAACCCTGCTCCGCCACGTCCACGCAAACCGGAGTCTTTAACAATCTGGACGACATCATCTGGCGATAGTTTTTCTTCAAGGATGCGGTTCCACGCTTTATAACCACCAATTTCCAGGTAGTTTTCGTAGGTCCATGGCTCATCGAATTGCAAGGTCGTGTAGCAGACCTGATTCATAGGGGCCAAGCCGTCTGGCAAAACTATATCGCTCATCGTGTCTCCTCCCTTACTGACGCGTTGTTAGTCCAGAGCATCGAGAATACCGTCCACTTTTTCAGGCGTTAATTCGGTGTGATACACATGGTCCACCTGCATCATCGGGCCACCGGAACAGGCCGCCAGACATTCTTCTTCAACTTTCAGAAAAATCTTTCCATCACTGGTCGATTCTCCTAGCTTTATGCCGTATTTGTTTTCAACGTGATCTACGATCGTGTCGGAGCCCATCAACATGCAGCTAATGTTGGTACAGATAGCTACGCAATGCTTGCCAACCGGTTTGGTCTCGAACATGGAGTAAAAGCTGGCAACTTCATAAACGGCGATTGGCGCCATTTCAAGTTTGGCTGCAACAGCATCCATCAGCTCAGTCGATAACCAACCTTGGTTCTGGTGTTGAGCAACACTAAGGGCAGCAAGGACAGCGCTTTGCTTCTGGTCGTCCGGATAACGGGTAAGCCATTCCTCGATCTCTTCGATCGAGTGCTTACTCAACACGGATTCCGGTGTTGGCAAACTGACGTCGGCAGGTACTGAACTCATGTATACGTCTCTATCTTCTGGTTGCTGTAAGAGTGATCATGACTTATACGGCCTATCGGTCAATTTCACCGAACACTATGTCTTGTGTTCCAATCAGCGCTACCACGTCAGACAACATATGTCCGCGCGCCATTTCGTCTAACGATGCCAGATGTGCAAAGCCCGGAGCTCTTACCTTCAATCGATAAGGCTTATTAGCGCCATCGGATACCAGGAAGCAACCGAACTCCCCTTTGGGATGTTCTACTGCGGCATAAGCTTCGCCTTCCGGCAAACAAAAACCTTCCGTGAATAACTTGAAGTGGTGGATAAGCGATTCCATATCGCCTTTCATTTCACCACGTCGAGGTGGAGCAACTTTATGATCTTCAGTCAGGATCGGACCTTCGTTATTTCTTAACCATTCGATGCATTGTTTGATCAGTCGATTTGACTGACGCATTTCTTCAATACGCACCAGATAGCGATCATAACTATCGCCACTTGTGCCGACCGGAATATCAAAATCGAGTTGATCGTAGACTTCGTACGGCTGCTTTTTACGCAGGTCCCACTCGATATTCGAACCTCGAAGCATCGGCCCGGTAAAACCAAGTTGCAACGCTCTTTCTGGGGTAACAACGCCGATACCTACAGTTCGCTGCTTCCAGATTCTGTTGTCCGTTAATAGCGTTTCGTATTCATCAACGCATTTAGGGAATCGATCGGTGAAGTCTTCCAGAAAGTCGAGCATTGTGCCCTGACGCTTGTCGTTCAATTTTGAAGCTGCAGACTTACTGGTAAAACGAGACTCTTCGTACTGAGGCATTCGATCGGGCAGATCACGAGCAACGCCACCAGGTCTGTAATAGGTCGCATGAAGACGCGCACCCGATACCGCTTCGTAGCAATCCATCAGATCTTCACGCTCACGGAAGCAATACAAGAAGATGGACATCGCACCGATATCAAGCCCGTGCGCACCCAACCACATGAGGTGGTTCAGAATACGAGTGATTTCATCAAACATGACACGAATGTATTGAGCTCGAAGCGGCACTTCGACACCCAGAAGCTTCTCGATAGCCATGACATAACCATGCTCGTTGCACATCATAGAGACGTAATCGAGACGGTCCATGTAGCCAATCGTTTGATTGTAGGGTTTGGACTCAGCTAATTTTTCAGTGCCACGATGCAGCAACCCGATATGCGGGTCGGCACGTTCAACAACTTCGCCATCCATTTCAAGGACTAGACGCAATACACCGTGAGCCGCTGGATGTTGCGGACCGAAGTTAAGCGTGTAATTTCGTATCTCAGGCATCGTTATTCTTCGCAGCGTCGCTGGCTGTCTTGCTGGCTGATTCACCTGTTGCGTATCGGGAATCTTCCCGGATAACACGAGGCACAAGCACGCGAGGCTCAATGCTCACAGGCTCATAAACGACACGCTCTTTAACAGAGTCGTAGCGCATCTCTACATTACCAATGAGAGGAAAATCTTTTCGGAACGGATGACCGGTGAATCCGTAGTCAGTGAGGATTCTTCTTAAATCTGAGTGTCCGTCAAAAAGGATTCCGTACAAATCAAAAGCTTCTCTTTCGTACCAGTCTGCGTTATTCCAAACAGGCGTCACTGACGGCACGACAGGAAGATCGTCATCGGGAGCGGCACATCTAACTCGCAGACGAACATTGTGATCGAGAGATAGAAGATGGTAAGCAACGACGAAACGAGGATTATCTGATTTAGGTAAGTCCAACGAATTATCGAAAGTCAGACTGCCTGTAGAAGAGGCATTTACCGCACGACTGAAACTCGCCATACCTTCGGTATCAGTCGCCCACTCCGCTGAACCGTAAGTCGCGTAGTCCACGCCACATAGATCGCTTAGTTGTTTGAACGACAGAGATGGATCATCGTGCAATGTCTGACAAACCGTTATTAGTTCATCGGCAGCAACATCTATAACCAGAAGATCCAAAGAATCTCTGATGGAATCATTGTTCGGGAAAGCAGCTTTGAGCGCATCCCGCATTTTTTCCAGTCGATTAGCCATGATGATCAGCGCGCTATCGTATTGGTGGTACGGATCTTTTTCTGCAGCTGCAGTATTCCGTAAAGCAGAGCTTCTGCCGTCGGTGGGCAGCCGGGAACGTAGACGTCGACCGGAACAATTCGATCACACCCTCTGACCACAGCATAAGAATAATGGTAGTAGCCACCACCGTTGGCACAACTACCCATAGATATGACCCACTTTGGGTCTGGCATTTGATCGTATACCTTGCGAAGCGCCGGTGCCATTTTGTTCACGAGAGTGCCAGCGACGATCATGACATCTGACTGTCTAGGACTTGGTCGAAAAATGATACCGAAGCGGTCTAAATCATACCGCGCAGCACCTGCATGCATCATTTCGACAGCGCAGCACGCGAGCCCGAATGTCATGGGCCACATCGAACCGGTTCGCGCCCAGTTAATTAATTTGTCCGCAGAGGTAGTGACAAACCCTTCCTCCAGAACTCCCTCTATACCCATGACGTTATTCCCACTCGAGAGCGCCTTTCTTCCATTCGTATATAAACCCTATAACCAGGATAAACAGGAAGACTCCCATTGCCGCGAATGCCGTACCGGATATGTAATCCAGCGTGACTGCCCACGGAATAAGGAAGGCGATTTCAAGATCAAAAATGATAAAAAGAATGGCAACCAGATAATAGCGAACGTCGAATTTCATTCGCGCATCTTCGAATGCTTCGAAACCGCATTCGTAAGGAGAATTTTTGTCTTTGCCGGGATTTGAAGGACCGGCTAGTCGTCCAACGGTTAGCAAGGCAACACCAAGGACGAGCCCAATGACGATGAATAGCAGAACGGGAAAGTAAGTGGCTAGCAACTGAAGCTCCGGGTACGAAAAATAAACTGACCTGCTTTAGCAATGCACGCAATTTGCCATATATCTTTTGCTATATCCCGTAAGAGAGGGTTGACTAACAAGAAGACACACGCATCAAGTCGCGATCAAAAAAATCCCAACCACTTAATTATCGCAGAAATAGAGAGTTATGTGACATTTCTATGCGATAGAAATTGTGCTCAGACTTAGACGTCAGAGCACGTTCTTAGTTCAGATAAAACTATATATGGTGCCGACACCCGGACTCGAACCGGGACGGCTTGCGCCACTACCCCCTCAAGATAGCGTGTCTACCAATTCCACCATGTCGGCATAAGGGAAAGGCCGTTTTGGCCAGCCGAGGATAATACTGCAAATCCTCGACGATGTGGGGTCTAGTTGACCGGTTTTGGCAAATCGGAAGTCGAACCGGATTGATCAGCATCAGAATTGCCAACACCACCCGGCAAGTCAGAAGCGGGAGCCGGCGCGTCGTCCACAATACCCGGTATATCAGTTACCGAGCGGATAGTGCCATCGCGATTTGCAGCCAGATAAAACAGAAAGATGCTAGTCACAAAGAACAGTGCTGCTAGCGCGGTGGTCACACGGGTGAGAAACGAGCCTGAACCACGTGCACCGAAAACAGTAGACGATGCCCCACTGCCGAAGGCGGCTCCTGCATCTGCACCTTTACCGTGCTGAATAAGGACCAGTCCAATAACGGCAGCAGCCAGGACGACATGAATTATTAACGCGATGGATTGCATGGTTCTCCAGTATCTTTCAATGGCATCAGGGCCTTTAGCCTGCTGCCTCACAAATGGCGAGGAATGAATCAGCGTCAAGCGCCGCTCCTCCAATCAGACCACCATCGATATCGGCCTGAGCAAAAAGGGTAGCTGCATTGTCGGGTTTTACACTGCCGCCGTACAAAATTCTTAGTTTTTCAGCAAGCTCGTTGCTGTGGGTCGCTATTCTAGCGCGAATCATCGCGTGAACTTCCTGAGCTTGCTCAGGAGAAGCTGTTTTTCCCGTACCGATAGCCCAAACCGGCTCGTAGGCAACGACCATATTGTCAAATGCATCGATTCCTAGCTCACTGATAACGGCATCCAATTGCGAAGCGATCACCGAATCGACTTGACCGGCCTCTCGCTCATCAAGAGTTTCCCCTACACACAAAATGGGCGTGAGATCCGCCTGCTGTACGAGAACACATTTTTTTGCAACCAACTCACTAGACTCCAGGTACATTGCACGCCTTTCGGAGTGACCCAAAATCACATACTCGCACCCGAATTCCTTGAGCATGGAGGCTGCCACCTCACCCGTGTAGGCACCGGAATCTGACACAGCACAGTTTTGAGCACCGAGATGCACAGCGGAGTTACCCACCACACCTAGCACGTCAGTGATGTGTACATACGTCGGACAAACAAGGATTTCTGTTGACAGGTGACCACACTCAGCGGAGATCGCTGACGCGAGTTCAACAACGGATTGCCTGGAGCCATTAAGCTTCCAGTTTCCTGCAACAAGTGGCTGGCGATGTGCCAAGAGCAACTACTCCGGATGGTAACCGCGGAAGCATACCTAGCTATGGCGTTTTAGTCCAGCGCCAGGGCATATGAATAGTCACACACCTAAGCCGTCGAGCAGCAAAGATAGGATTCCGAGCGAAAAACAGACTATCAAGCCACCTGGATTAACCGAGGGCGTCGCCCACCACCTTGGCTACAGACTGGCAAATTTCTTCCACATCATTGGCGACTTTTCCTTCTACCATCACTCTGACAAGCGGCTCAGTTCCCGATGGACGCAATAGAATTCTGCCGCTGTCACCCAACGCGCTCTCGGCATTCTTGACGGCCTGCTGAATCTGTTGATTGGAATCAAGATCAACCTTACCCACCGACGGAACGTTAACCAGCACTTGAGGATAGAGCTGCATATCCGCGCGCAAACGCGACAAAGACTCTCCAGACTGCCGCATAACCGCTAGCACAGCCAGTGCAGCGACAATGGCATCTCCCGTTGTGACACGATCCAGGCAAATCACATGGCCTGAGTTTTCACCACCGAGCTGCCAGCCCTTTGAACGAAGGAGCTCCATCACATAGCGATCACCAACGGAGGCACGTTCAAACGGAATAGATAGGT
>CAZCKD010000057.1:0-18526 GCA_964498925.1 uncultured Granulosicoccaceae bacterium | reverse complement strand
AGCGATTATTGCTGTACTCGATGTTTAATAAATTTTGCGCGGTATCTGCCAGTAGTTCAGATAAACCATCGGGCCCTGCAAATCGCATCAGATCACTGACCAGCCAAACCAGTCGTGGATCACCGGATTCTTTTATCTGCTCCAACGCTATAGATTGATCGCGCCCCCAGCCAGAGTCTTCCAATGCGTGCACAAAAACGGATCTGACTGCGTCTTGTAGTTCAACGCTTAATTCACCCGTTGGAATTTCTGGAGGTGTTCCATAACGTTCGATGACATAGTCGGGAAGTTTGCCTTCGCTGGATTGTGCGTGAGAAGGAGAAGAGAAAGCAATGAGTAGGGAAATCAGTAGCAAAGAAAACGATGCTACCTGAATGCACATCCAGTTGCGTTTTAATAGTTGACTAGTCATAACAGTAGAAGGAGTTGCGGAAGTATTTCGTCGGACACGCCGAGGGTAAGGAAGTTCGGTTAACACAAATTCATAAAGGCAGCTTGTAGTCCTACGACAAGTAGATTTATCAAGTTATGCAGCTGATGAAATAGCTTGAATTTATTTTTCAAATGGAAGGAACTTCCACTTTTACCTTGAGTCGAATTTTTGATAGCTATAGATGCATTGGTAGAACTCGCCACCTAGTCTGTTTATAGGGTTTTATAGTTATAACGTAACGCTTTATACCGTGTATTGCAGTTACAACATAACATTATATTGTGTGCGTTTGCTCAAAATGTCCATCTCATAAGTTCCAGTGTTGTAGTTCGGTAGTTGTTCAATCCGGACTTGTTTATTCAAAATATATAAAACACCATAGAGAGGATTTAGTCATGACAAGAAAAAATAAATCAGCAGTTCGTCAGTTAGGCGCAGGAGCCGTGGCTGTAGGCTTAGCGTTAGCGGGTGCTTCAATGGGCGCGAACGTGCTGGCACAAGATACCGATATGTCTTTCTTTATTACCAGTGCTGGTCCGGGTAACGGCGGTGATCTTGGTGGGCTTGAAGGCGCAGATGCTCATTGTGCGACTCTGGCAGCAGCTGCCGGGTCGGAAGAAACCAACTGGCGAGCATATCTTAGCGTTGCCGCAAGATTAGATCGATCAGGTGACCGACCAAAGGTTATACCCGGTGTCGATGCGCGGGACAGAATCGGTTCCGGCCCCTGGCACAATGCGATGGGAGTATTAATTGCCGAGAATGTGGATGATTTACATTCAGATTCCAACCCGATCAGCAAGCTTACCGGTCT
The DNA here is from genome assembly GCA_964498925.1 of uncultured Granulosicoccaceae bacterium. Taxonomy (GTDB): domain Bacteria; phylum Pseudomonadota; class Gammaproteobacteria; order Granulosicoccales; family Granulosicoccaceae; genus Granulosicoccus. The sequence continues at coordinate 17,279 of CAZCKD010000057.1, read as the reverse complement.
TGATGAGAACGGCAAAATGGTCAACGCACGAGGCGATCAGCCAAACCGTCACGATATCCTGACTGGTTCTACTCCTCAGGGGCAATACTCAACAGCGGGTGGCGATACAACGTGTTCTGGTTGGACAAGTAGCGATGAAGGATCTGCCATCGTTGGACACCATGACCGCGTAGGTCTGAGCGAAGATCGACACATGATTTCCTGGAACTCTGCACATGGTTCAGCAGGATGTTCTGCCGAAGCCTTACCGCGCACTGGTGGAGATGGTTTGTTCTATTGCTTCGTAGGTAACTAATACCTAACTAGCCCCATTTTCAGTTTTGGAGATGGGGCTTCAATAATTCCAAAGTGTGCCGTCTTCCAATCTTACAATAGGGTGGCTACCGGGCGTATAGCTATAGCGCTGCGCTTCTTTCTCATCAAAATCTACTCCTAAACCCGGTGCATCGCTTACATGCATTAATCCATTTGTCATGTGGTGATTTGATGGGAATAGGGCGTCGCACTCAGGTGTGCCTAATACAAGGTATTCCTGGATACCAAAGTTTGGAGCCCAGGCGTTTAAGTGGGCGTGAGCTGCCATACACAAAGGTGAATGACTTGGAGCGCCGTGAAAACCCGTTTTGACGTGATGTATCGCTGCGAGATCGACGATACGTTTTACATGCGTAATACCACCGGCGTAGGTGGCAGCTACACGAATAAAATCAATTAACTCGTTCTCGATTAGCTTGTTGCAATCCCATAGAGAGTTAAATACCTCGCCAATCGCGATAGGGACAGTAGAATGCTGACGTAGTAAGTTCAAGGCCTCTTGATCATCAGCAACGGTAGGGTCTTCCAGCCAGAATAAATCAACGGGTTCAACAGACTTTGCAAACGCAGCTGCTTCACGCGGTGTAAGGCGGTGGTGCACGTCATGTAGTATTTTTAATTCAGGACCGAATCTGTTCCGAATTTCCTCCAGCGCACAAGGCATAAAGCGCCTATATTTGTCGGTATCCCAAATTTCCACCTTTGGGCGTATGCCACTGAAGTCTGTCATGTAGTGTGTAGACTCTCCCTTTTTATCGGGCACTGCATAACTTGCGGTAGGCATACCGGGGATTCCACATTGGACGCGCACTGCCTTGTAGCCTTCATCAACATAGAAGGCAATGGAATCCATTAGATCTTCTAGGTCAGATCCTGTCGCATGTGCATAGACCAGAGCACCGTCTCGACTTTTGCCGCCGAACAGTTGATAGAGCGGCATATTGGCTAACTTTCCTTTGATGTCCCATAGCGCCATGTCAATTGCGCCAAAGGCGGCCATGGCTATAGGGCCTCGTCGGAAGTAGGCTCCTCGATAGAAAAACTGCCAGATATCCTCGCTGTTGCGAGGATCTTTGCCAATCAAGGACGGAATCAAATAATCCTGAAGGTAAGTAGCTGGCAGTGTTTCTCGATTATTAAGCGTTGCATCGCCCAGGCCGTACACGCCTTGGTCGGTCATGATTTTCAGCGTGACATAATTTTTGCCGGGCCCACCGATGAAAACTTGGGCGTCAGTAATCTTCATGAGTTGCTTGTATTTTCAGCGATGCTAAGCCTTGGCTATTTGTCTAACTTAACAAAATAATCGAAAATCTCCGGAACATTCGCATCACCCATACCTGCATCCAGCGCAGCTTGGAGGTTGTTTGATGTACCTTCAGCGATTGCTGCGCGTGTGCCCATATCCTCTACCATTTGAACAAAGTAGCTCAGATCTTTGTTCGCATTGGCTATGGAAAAACCTAAGTCACTCACACCATCGACAGCGTAGTTTTTGCAAAACTGCATGAAGGGCGAATTGGAAGGGCCAGCAGACATAATGTCAAAGAGCTGCTGTCGATCAATACCGGCACGATTGGCAATTGCAAAAGCTTGGCTCATTGTGCATGCGGTTGTCATCCCCATGAAATTGTTGATTAGCTTTGTCGTGTGGCCCGCACCGAGTTCACCGAGGTAAAATACGTTTTCGCCCTGAACATCAAGGACAGGCTTTACTTTGTCGTAGGTGTTTTTATCACCTGCGGCCATTATGTTGAGCAAACCATCTGTAGCATGTGCAGGTGTACGGCCAAGCGGGGCGTCGATCATGCCTGCGCCCTTTGCGGCGAGATCGGCGCCAATTTTTTGGGTAGAGGCGGGGATTGATGTGCCGTAGTCGATGACCACTGCGCCTTCTTTGATTCCGGCAAGAATACCGTCGTCGCCATAGACCAGGCTCTCGACGACCTCAGAAGTCGTTACGCACAACATCACAATGTCACTGGCTGCGGCCAGCTCCTTCGGAGAGCTAGCGACAGTTGCACCTCGTGCCACTGCTGCATCACGAACTTCAGCCTTCCGGCTCATTATCGTTAGTTCAAAGCCGTTCTTCTGAAGGCATTCAACCATGTTGCTGCCCATAAGGCCCAAACCGATAAAGCCGATGGTAGGTTTAGTCATATCTGTCCTGTCTCTTAGAGAAAATTGTTGTTCGTATACTACTGAATTGTCTATCTAACTGTTGAGCAACGCATCGATTCCGGCCTGCGCAACTTCAAAATCCTGCTGGGGACTTTCCGCGCTGACACCGCTGTCTCCAACAACGACATTCCAGAGTTTCGGTCATCATTTGCTAGCTACTCAAATAATTTCGTCGAATTGCCAGCGTTTGAAGTTGGTTGGCATCAAAGCCTCAAAGCAGCTTAAAACAGTGAGCTGCGTTCTATTCATTTCGGTGCTAGACGCATTAAGTCGTTCGCTTGAATCAGTTTACATTTAATGTTCTACTAGCACACTAGTTGTCGAAGAATAACTGAACTTGCTAATTCCTGCAAAGATCAGCAGGCGTTATGAGCCGCGATTGACAGTGGCAATAGTAAGCCGGTTCATACGACTTGGATTTGTACAATTATGATTTATACAACTTGGAGAAAACCCATGAAAAAATTTATTTCGGCTGCTGTCACGGCCGCTGCACTCACCTTAAGCGCAGTAAGCTCTACCGTAATGGCCGCATATCCCGAACGTCCGTTGACTCTCATCGTCCCTTGGGGTGCTGGTGGTGGAACAGATGCTACTGGTCGAATGATTGCATCCCTGCTCGAAAAAGAACTCGGACAGCCGGTTAATGTCGTTAATCGCACAGGCGGAAGTGGCGTTGTTGGCCACTCAGCTATTGCCACTGCTAAACCGGATGGTTACACCATTGGTGTTGCCACAGTAGAGATTGGCATGATGCACTGGGCTGGTCTGACAGAACTTACTGGCACAGACTACACACCGATTGCTTTGTATAACTATGATGCTGCCGGTTTTCAGGTGCGTGCTGACTCTGAATGGAACACGGTGCAGGATGCTGTTGATGCTATCAGAGCCAATCCGGGTAAACACAAATCATCTGGTACGGGCCAGGGTGGTATTTGGCATCTCGCAATGGCAGGTATGTTAAACACGGGCGAAATAAGCCCTGATGCTTCACCATGGGTTCCATCAAAAGGTTCAGCGCCAGGCCTACAAGAATTGGTCGCTGGTGGTGTTGATATTGTTACGTGCTCAATTGTTGAGGCAGGCGCACTTATTGAGTCTGGCAAAGTAAAATCTCTGGCTGTCATGGATACAGAAAGAAATGGAGCTTTCCCAGATGTACCCACTCTGGTAGAAGCTGCAGATCTGGATTGGCAGATGGCTGCGTGGCGTGGTCTTGCTGGTCCTAAAGGTATGCCGGAAGAAGCAACAGAAACATTAACGACCGCGTTTGAAAAAGTATGGAACTCAGACGAATTTCAAGAGTTCATGAAAGGTCGCGGCTTTGGTCTAGTCTGGAAGCCTGGTGATGAGTTTGCAGAATGGATGGCATCAAGTGACGTTGCACTCGGTAGTGTTATGAGTGCGGTAGGACTCGCTAAATAACAGAAGGAAGCTAGAGCAGCGTTAGAATTACGCATGCGCTTTAACGATGCGATAACAGGTGCGGTGTTGGTTATTTTTGCAATAGCGGAAATAATCTACACCGGCACCTTTCCATCGCTGCACGGCCAGTCTTACGGGCCCAATCTTTTCCCCATGTTGATTGGGTTCGCATTAGCTGGTTGCGGGATTATTTTGATTTTGCGAGGGCTGCTTGCTCGGCAATCAGTTGGTACAGCGAAAGCAGCAAACACATTAAAAACAGTTGATACAACAAAATCGATACCTAGCTGGTTTGACTCTAGCACTGTAGTCGAGTCACATCACGCTAGAATCAATGCGGTACTGATTTTACTGTTTCTAATTCTTTACATACTGCTTTCTGACTGGATAGGCTTTATACCCCTCTCTTTTTTCATTATCTCAATTCTGTTATATCGATTGGGTTCATCGGTACTAATGTCGATAATTGTTGCAGTACTCACAACCGCCGTTATTCAATTTCTTTTCGCAAAAATATTATTAGTTCCACTGCCAATCGGTTTGTTGCAGGGTACTTTTTTGCAAGTACTGGCCTGGTAAGTTATGGACGTTATTATTCAGGCTTTTGGGCTCATACTCGACCCTTATGTTCTCGGTGTTATGTTACTGGCGGCACTGTTTGGACTGTTTGTAGGCTCTATTCCCGGCCTTACAGCCACAATGGCAACAGCCCTTTTAGTACCATTCACGTTTTTTATGGACCCGGTGCCAGCCATCGCGTGCATAGTTACTACGGTAGCAATGGCCATTTTTGCCGGAGACATACCCGGTGCTTTGTTACGGATTCCGGGCACACCAGCATCCGCTGCTTATTGTGATGAAGCCCATGCTCTGACCCGTAAGGGCAAGTCTGAGCTTGCTTTGGGTACAAGTCTAGTTTGCGCCGTAATTGGTGGAATTATGGGTTCGGCAGTGCTTGCGCTGACAGCGCCGGCATTAGCCGAGTTTGCCATCAAGTTTTCCTCCTATGAATACTTCTGGCTGGCCTGTCTGGGTCTATCTTGTGCGGTTATTGTCTCAACAGGTTCAACACTGAAAGGCGTTGTATCTTTGCTTATTGGCTTATTCATCTCGACCATCGGTATTGATATTACTGCCGGCCATCCTCGATTCACGTTTGGAAGTGTTGAAATGATGGGGGGCATTAGTTTTATACCTGCGATGATCGGTATGTTCGCCATATCTGAAGTGATCCGTTTCACGCTATCTAGCAATAAGACAGAAACCGTAAAGCAGCAACCCATTAAGCGTGTGTTTCAAGGTATTGGATCCACCCTGAAAAAATATAAAAAGAATGTGTTTAGAGGTGGAGTTATTGGTGCGGTGGTCGGAATTTTGCCCGGTGCAGGCGCAGACATCGCAGCTTGGATAGCCTTCGCCACCTCAAAGCGGTTTTCAAAAACAAAGGAAAAATTCGGTACCGGTCATGTAGAAGGGCTGGTAGATGCGGGCACTGCAAACAATGCCGGTTTAGCTGGTGCCTGGGTGCCAGCCATAGTTTTTGGTATTCCGGGTGATTCAATCACAGCCATTGTCATTGGTGTTTTATACATGAAGGGCATGAATCCCGGGCCTACTGTTTTTCTAAATCAACCGGAATTGATCTACGCCGTATTTATTGCGTTCTTTATTGCAAACCTGGCACTTCTACCGTTAGGATTTTTAGCCATACGTTTGTCACGTCAGGTTTTACGTGTGCCTCGGCATGTTTTGATACCCATTATTCTGATGTTTTGTATTGTCGGCTCATTTGCCATTAACAATACTGTCTTTGGTGTCACCATTATGCTTGTGATGGGCGTGTTGGCTTATCTAATGGAAGAAAACGGATTTCCTGTAGCGCCAACCATACTAGGCATCGTATTGGGAACTATGCTGGAAGATAACTTTATGTCGTCCATGATAAAAGCAGATGGGGATCTGATGGGCTTTTTCTCTAGGCCGATTGCAGCGACTCTGGGCGTACTTGTCATCGTTTTGTGGACAGTACCGATTTTGCGAGCCTTGTACAGAGCTATTAAAAAATCTCCCGAACCCGGAAACACGATTTAGAGGTATGCCGGCAGCAAAAGCCAGTCCGCACTCTAAAAAGAGTCTACAACACCATTATTTAAAAACTGCAAAGTTTGCTGCTTAGTTGGAGCGGCCATTGCACCAGCACCGTCATTTATACACTTCAGGGCGGCGGCTGCATTGGCATACTTGATAGCGTTAAGCTCATCCATGCCTTCGCATAAACCGAGTGTAAATACACCATGCCAAGTGTCGCCAGCTGCTAAGGTATCTTTGGCTTCAATAGAGAACGCTGCAGTGTGCCAAATTTTGTCATCGTGAATATGGTAAACGCCATTTTCTCCATCGGTCACACACATCCAAGTATTAAGTTTCGAATGAGCCGTCATTAAGGCAGATTCAATATCATCAGTATCTGTATATGAAAAAAGCCCTTGTTTGGAAAATGCGATATGCGATGCCATTTGCAGTATCGGTTCTGGGATCGGTGCTTCAGCGTCCACGACCCCTGGAACTCCGAGTTTGCGAGCTAGCCGTAACACGGCTAGTGCGCCATCGAGCCAACGGGTGTCGGTTAACACTGCATTGATTCGACGAAAGTCATATCCATCAATGCCGGGTGACAAATACATATCTTCAGTTAGCCACTCTGGTGTTATATCAAGCTCAGTGCCCCGGAAATTAACGATCTGACGTTCCCCCGCAGAATCAATCAGGACAGAGGAGTAGGACGTCTGCGCTGTTTTTGATTTTTGTAAAAGGCAACAATCAATATTTTCGTCCTTCAATATTTTTTCCACTGCATTACCAATCCAGTCGTCACCAATTCTGGCTAACAGCATGGCTGATGCTTGTTGTCTGGTAATAGCAATGGCCGCGTTTGCAGCTCCGCCACCGATGATCATCTGAGCGCTTGTCGCAATATATTTTTCAGCTCGATCGGGCAATGAAGGCACCGCAAATACAAAGTCAGCTGTGGTCAAACCGCAGACAAGGATGCGTGGCTTGGAGATAGGAACGCTTGAATTCGTCATAATAATTAAGTCACATCTTTAGTCAGCAGTTTTTACTCATTGGACATTGTAATATGAGATGGGATGTACACATGCCGACTTTCCGGAAACTGCTGAAGTCGCTGTACTAACTAGTCAACAGCGAGCTCGATGACAGTATGCTGTGTTGGCGGGAAGCTCCGCCAACGTTATATTGTTGGCGATGCTAAGGCTTTAACTAGGCACATTATTAATTCGACTGGAGGAAAAGCAATGCCTGTGATCCGTATAGAAATTCCCGAAGGAATATCAAAAGATACAAAACGCCGAATTAGAGAAGGTGCTAAACAAGCAGTCATTGATACACTCGCACCGAAAGAGACTAAATACGACTATGTAGCAGTACGCGAAGTGCTCGCTGAAATTGGTGATGGTGTTCCTCTGATAACCGTGGACTTACGCCCAGGTCGAGAACCAGAACGCAAGAAAGCATTAGTTGATGCGATTTCTAGTCTTTTAAACATAGAACTAAATGTCGAAGCCCGTGATGTTTATGTTCTTTTTCGAGAGAACCCGGCTGAAAATCACTATTGCGGTGGTGAACCGTTGCCGGCCTGGGCACCTGCAAGTAAGCTTGCGGAATAAACTTGGTTTTCGGACTATAGGCAGGGTAGGACCACAGCCAATAAATATAGGTTAAGAGACTAGAGTGAGAAAATCATGACGAATAGATATAAAGCGAAATCACTAATTGAATTTACCGTTCAAGTACTTGAAACCAACGGTATGGCTTCCGATATGGCGAAGGATGTTGCTGAGGTGTTAGTGGAGGGTGATTTATATGGTCACGACACTCACGGTCTGGCTTTACTTACGCCTTACGTCAACGAACTAAAAAATCAACGTATGAGTCCCATTGGCGAGATTGATGTGGTGAGCCAAAAGGCCGCCATAGCATCATGGGATGGTGGCTACCTTGCAGGTCCGTGGTTAGTTCGAAGAGGGCTTGAATGGGCTCAGGAAGTTGCTAGTAAATATGGAACCGCTACGTTGTCTATCAGAAAGAGCTGCCATATCGGTGCGCTTGCAGCTTACCTTGAAAAACCAGCGCGTGATGGTTTTATGGTACAGCTAATGTGTAGTGATCCAGCTGTAGCCTTTGTGGCGCCATTTGGTGGAACAGAACCATTAGTAACGCCTAACCCAATGAGTTATGGCATACCCACAACAGGCGATCCGATCATGATCGATATCTCTGCCTCAATCACGACCAGCGGCATGACCAATAGAATTACGAACAAAGGTGATCTTGGCGAACACAAATGGTGGCTGGATGCTATGGGTAGCCCCACAAATGATCCGTCGGTTGTAGGATCTAATCCACCCGGTAGTCTGATGCCGCTGGGTGGTGTAGAAGCTGGTTACAAAGGTTTCTCACTGGCCTTATTTGTCGAAGCGATGACAGCGGGGCTGGCAGGGCATGGTCGTATTGATGAGGTTAATAACTGGGGTGCCACTGTGTACCTACAACTTACTGATTGTGAGGCCTTTGGTGGCAGAGCCGAATTTGAAAGACAGATGCAATGGCTGGTGGATAAGAGTACCGCGAACAAGCCCATTGATGAAGATGTGCCAGTGCGTGTGCCCGGGCAACGTGCCATTGCGTTGAAAGCGAAGCAGCTACGTGATGGTGTGAGCCTGCACGAGTCAATTGAGCCAGCCTTGGCGGAACTTGCAACGTCGTGTGACCTCGAGATGCCTGAGCGTTTGGCGCATATTAGTGCTTAACCTTCGGTGACATCTTCGCAACCTATAGTGCGACTTCGTTAGGTAAGGTGGGTTGGCGTGACGAGACCACTAAAATTCGGTTATCTGTTGGCGGCAAACGCACCGCCAATAACGCTAAGCCTCAGAACACCGATTATTTATTGTTCAGACATTAAACTGATAGCTTGCCGGGTGAAATTTAAAACCTGACTTGTATTGTGAAACATACCCGATGGAAGGAAATGGTATGTGAAACCCGATTACAGGAGTGTGGTGAGTGGCAACTATAGTTAATATGCGTTTGCGTGTAATAGCCGCTGCATCGGGATCATCATCCATTGAAAAAGCCCAATCGGGCTGTACAAACGATGCGACGTAGTGCGCGACAGTGTCGTTTAACAACATGAGTTGCCGGCCTTGACTTTCAAAATGAAACGCTAGATGGCCAGCTGAATGTCCATACGCTTCTACGGCCGTAAGACCTGGCACTATTGTCTCATCTGGTTCTATAAACCGGATGTTGTTCTCAAGCGGTAAGGCAACTTTTTGAAATAATGCCAAGGTTGGTTTTCGCATTTCTGAGATATTTTCACCACGCTTCCAATATTCGAATTCTGTTCGACCATAGACTATTTCCGCATTCGGAAAAGTCGGAGTGCCTTGGGTCATTAGGTTGCCTATGTGATCTGGGTGACTATGGCTTATCACCACCATATCGACATCGTTCACGGCGTAGCCTGCAGATTCCAATGCTCGATTGAAAAATCCTGCTGAAGGCATTGGAGAGTTTTCGCCAAAACCCGGATCAAATACAATCAGTTTCTCCGGGGTCTCAATTAGAGTGATAGTGAAACTGTGTTCTAGACTAGGGTAGGGAATACGGTGATCGCGTGCTAATGCTTCCACTTCGTTTGCTGTTGCATTGGTCGCGACAAAAGGGTGTAGATCTTGTCGAACAACATGGCCTTCAAGTAAAACGCTGATTACAGCTTCGCCAAACTTGAATTGATAAACTTGTGGTCGCGCTAATGTGCTTGTGTCTTTGAGCATCGAGTTTTTCATAATCCGTTAAACATTTCCTTGGCTAGTGACGTCACGACACGTGATGACTTTGAATAATCATCCTATTTTGAGATGCTATTAGGGCATTGGCACATCAGTAACGTACTTCGGCACCTGATATCCCTTTTGGACTGCCGGACGTTCGGCAATGGTTGTGTACCAGTGTGTAAGGTTTTTATATTTTGTTAAGTCTATACCTTGCCATTCGAATCGAGATATCCATGGCCAACACGCCATATCGGCAATTGAATAGTCGCCAGCTATGAAGTCGCGACCTTCAAGACGCTTTTCCAATACACCGTACAATCGCTTCGTTTCATTTTGATAACGGTCTTCTGCGTATTGAGATTTACCCGGATTGTATTTGACGAAATGATGTGTTTGACCAGCCATTGGACCTAGTCCACCCATTTGCCAGTTTAACCATTCGATTGTTTTCCAACGAATCTCTGGATCAGTTGATAGAAACTGACCAGTTTTCTCGGCCAAGTATTGCATGATGGCGCCTGTTTCCATCATGGCAATATTAGTTTCATGATCAACAATAGCGGGTATCCGATTGTTGGGTGCAATTTTCAGAAAGTCTGGGGCAAATTGTTCGTCTTTCGATATATCAATTGGATGTACATCATACTCAACACCTAACTCTTCGAGCAAAATAGAAACTTTGCGGCCATTTGGGGTGGTCCATGTATAGAGGTCAATCATTCTGAGTTTTTACACGATCAACGGCCTTACACCATACCTAGTTTGGTGCAAATTAAAAACCGTGAGTACTGAGTAAAATCAAACTAAAGGTGATTTTCAAATGCTTTCACAGGAGTGCACACTGTCATTTTTACGCAGCAAGGAGAAGACATGAAGCAAGAGGCTAGGATGTTGTAGTAGCGCCATTTCCATCCATATATTTAATTTAACATAATATACATTATGCGCAAATAGGGGTTTTAGGTGCAGGGCGCTTACATCCATTAATTGATCATAATCTGAGCACTGCATAGTCACATTTAGCGCACACACTCATCAGTTCAATCATAGGTTCTGATGAGTACAGGAAAATTAAAATGATTCTTCCAGCTTTGCTTGAAGCCGAAAGTCCAGCTTGGCGCTACGTTAAATATTTATTGTTCCCACCACTGGGACTCGCCACCTTGGCTGCGCACTGCTCACCGCATGATGACGTGACTATTGTGGATCAGCGTGTTGAGACTTTAACTTTAGATGATGAGCCGAATTTTGTTGTGATTCAGGTTTACATCACGAATGCGTATCGCACCCACGCCATTGCCGATAGTTATCGCGAACGCGGTATTTATGTGGTTCTTGGCGGACTTCATGTCACGTCAATGCCATCTGAAGCCTCAATTCACGCAGATACGGTAATTCTTGGGCCTGGAGATTCTTCATTTCCCCCGTTTTTGGCAGATTTTAGACGTTTAAGGCCCAAATCGATTTATCAGGCCGCAAATAGAAGCCTTGTCGGTGCTCCTTCGATACGCATAGAATTGATCAGTTTGCTTAAGAGCTGTTTGTCGGCATGCGAGGTATGAATCGGTTGTTTCAAGGTGCAGCAACTGTGGATTCAGTACTTCGCGGCAACTTAATTGAGCAAGCCGCTGATGTAGGATTACGAAGCGTCTTTGTCGGTTTCGAATCTGTTAACGCTAAGAATCATCTAGCGACTGGTAAGACCCAAAACCTGAATCGTGACTACGACAACGTTGTTAAACGTCTAGATGACTTGGGAATTATGACAAACGGCAGTTTTGTGTTTGGACTTGATCACGATAAACCTGATGTTTTTGATAGAACGGTTGACTAATATTGCAACTCCATACTCAGGCACAAAGTATTATGCGCTATTGCATAAATCTAATAGAATTGTGTCTAGTAACCGGAATCACTATGACACCACTGTTGGAAGGTGTTTCATCGAAGATTGCAAAATCAGAATCTACAGTCGAATTGACGAAGTCAGCGTCAATCTCTGTATCCGTTGTCCAATTCGAAAAACGCAACTACCCTACTCCACCGACTAAAAAGTTTTAAAAGCTAGATGATGCGACTCACTTACGCATCCTGGGAACAGATAATGGATCGAGTCGTAGGTCGAGTAAAATTGGGCCGTTTCGATCATTTATGAAATCAGTCGCAGCTTCAAGTGTCGCTAAAGAATCGATGGTATATCCATCGCCACCTAAGCTCTTCGCGACTTCCGCAAAACTTGGCCAGATGAACTCAGTTGTATCTGGATTCAAGCCCTTATCTTTTAACTGAATGTGTTCTGCACCATAAGCTGAATCGTTGCAGACAATCACAATCAGATCCAGCCCCGAACGAACTGCTGTGTTGAACTCGTTTAACCCACCCATCATAAACCCGCCATCTCCCACAAATAAGCAAGTGGGTAACTGACGATTGCCTACAGCCATACCAATAGCAGTAGGAAGACCCAGGCCAATTGAACCAAAGTCAGTTCCAGAAATAAAATGCTCTGGTTTGTTTGCCGAAACTCGGCACCAAACCTCAGTCATAAACCGCCCACCATCCGTAACCAGGATTCGTTCTTTTGGTAATGTTTGATCTAAGACTTGAAGCGAGTAAGCAAGATCCACAGTGCCAATGTTATCGGCAGGTTTGGCAACGTCAGGATGTTTACTGAGCGAGGTTATTTTTAACTCCTGGATAAAACCACTGGGGCTTATCTCTGCTTCATCTAATAGCTCGACAACAGTGTCGGCAAAAATAGCGGCATCTGCCACAACGCCTGCGTCGGGCACATGAAACCTACCAAGCGTTAGTAGATCATCTGATATCTGAACAACTCGTTTACCTGTTAATAATTTACTGTTGTCGGTAGTAAATGTCGTTAAGCTCGCTCCAAACGAGACAACACAATCGGCCTTGTCGATGGCTGCATAGCCTTCCGGCGTGCTTAAAGTTCCAAATATATCCATGTTGTTTGAACAGCCGTCAAACAGATCTTTGGCTTTTAAGGTTGTTGCGATAGGCGCTTCTAGTCGATCAGCGAGCCGAAGCAACGCGTCTCTAGCATGGCAGGCGCCAATACCTGCCACTATTATTGGGCGTTTGGCAGACGCGATAATGCCCAGTGCATCATCAAATACATTGCCAGAGACAGCAGAATTTATAGTTTTAAAACTTGGGTAGATTGTTTTTTTATAGTGAATTTTTTGCCACATATAGTCTGCGGGCACATTTAACACTATTGGGCGTTTTTCAGCAGCTGCCCGATGAAACGCCGCTGCTAAATCATTGAGAGCAGTATCAGCGGTTCGCACTTGTTCAAATCCAGCGCCGGTGATTTTCACCATCTCACGTTGATCTGCACCCTGTAGCGCATTGCGATCAATCACAGGCGTATCACCTGCAATAATAACGCAAGGGCTGTAACGACGAGCCCCCTCTAAAAGTGCCGTTAGGCAGTTTGAAAGACCTGGGCCGTGAGTTACGGTTGCCACGCCTACTTGACCTGTGACATGCCAGAAAGCCATAGCCGCCAATACCGCGCTACCTTCGTACACCACCGGAACAAAGTGGCCATTCAATTCACTGGTAAAGTGATTAGCCATGAAAAGATTGGCATCACCCATTAAGCCGAACATGGTGTCTAAACCATGATCGAATATTGAATTCGCCAGTGCTTCAAATACAGGAATTGTTGTGTCTTTTTCAGAATTCATTTTGTGTTTACATCTTGAAACTAGACCAGCGCTAATTAATGGACCCCCGTAAGTCTTGGTGAGTTCCCGTTTGTGCTACAACTCCTTTTTATTCGAATTGTAACTTAGGCGTGCGTGACGTTTATTTTCTCGGGATAAAAAAGTTTATATCAGTCAAGGTGTGATCAATGGGCTTTAAAAGTAGCTAGTGGTCAGTTTTAAGAAAATTGGCGTTAATAGTTTTAAGGTGTACGAATGAAACACTTACTTCAGTCACACGTGTGGACTGGCCAACTTTGTATGGCTTCGGCGGCGGATTCGTACTGGGCAGCCCTTACGAGGATTTGTGCGTGGCAGCTCCCATCGCTGCCAGTACCGGCTCGCGGGTCATAATTCCTGAATACAGACTTGCTCCTGAACACCCCTGGCCATCAGCGATAGACGATGGCATCGCTGTATACCAGGCGTTGGCAGTCAAGCCGTTTGCACTAGTTGGTGAGTCGGCGGGTGGCAATTTTGCACTGGCGCTTATGCTACGTGCTAAAACTCTGGGACTGCGCTTGCCAACTGCGCTCGCATTTTTATCTCCGTGGTGCGACTTAAGTAATTCCGGTGACAGTCTTAGTGCAAACCAGGGTCGTGATCCAACACTTTCGTTTGAGAACTTAGCAGCTTGCACAGCACATTATGCAGGCGAAAATGATACTTCCAATCCTGACATATCACCGATCAATGGTGAATATACGCCAGACTTTCCGTCAACCATCATCCACTATTCCTTTTGCTGTTCATCCTCCTCTGAATCTACTTTCGGTCGATGCGCTTCCAGATGACTCATATCAACACTGTCGCCATATTTAGCCTTAATGGCGTCCATCGCAAATGCCCGTTTACCAAAGAAGTGTTCCTCACCAATTCGGTCATAGAGACCAGATCGTTTGAGTGCGTCTGTCACTTTGAATTTTGCGCGGGTAATATAAAATTCAATGCCGGCTTCCTTTAGCCGTTCTGACATATGCGTCAGCATTTCTTCCCCGGTAACGTCAATTTGATCAACCGCTTCCAGATCGAGTACCAGAACTTTTAACTCAGGTTTATCTGCCACTGCATTAAGTAGTTGCTTCTCAAGATAACTGGCGTTGGCAAAATACAAATCACCGTCATAGCGAAAAATGGCCATGTTCTGGCTGGTTTCCATACCGAATATTTCGGCATCCCGGAACGTACCATCTTCATCCAGAGAAACTTCGGCAAAATGCGGCCGCATTGTTTTATAGATATAAAACAGTAACGACAACACCACACCCATGAAAATGCCCCATTCCAAATGCGGCGCGAAAATTAACGTGCCGGCAAACACCACGAAAGCAACAATGGCATCGTGAGGATTAACCTTCCAGGCGTGCTTGAAGGGCTCGAAATGAATCATGCCTATCACTGCCATAATGATCACCGCAGCTAAGGTTGCCACGGGTAGGTGATACAACAACGGCGTTAAAAACAGCAGCGTTACACCAACGATAATGCCAGACACAATGGCGGTAAAACCGGTTTTCGCTCCGGCATCAAAGGCTACTGCCGTGCGCGAGAATGAACCGGAAACCGCATAACCTTGTGTCACTCCGGCAACGACGTTGGCAAGCCCCTTGCCCACCATTTCCTGATTCGCTGACAGATGTTGTCGCGTCTTCGAGGCTACGGCCTTAGCAATGGAAAAGGCCTCCACAAAGCTTAGTAACGCGATCATCAAAGACGGCATCAACAGAGAAGTAATGTCCCTTGGATCGATCGTTGGCATGATGAACGACGGCAGACCGCTTTCAATGCTGCCGACAACCTTACCGCCCAGGTTTTCAAAATTTAGCAGCCAGGCTAAAACCGTTGACGCAACGACGGTAAACAAAATTCCTGGTAATTGCGGCGTGAACTTCTTGAAGCAATACAGCAATGCCATGGAAAACAGCCCCATCGCAAGTGTCGGGAAGTGCGTCTGTTCTGGTATAGCCAGTAGTAGATTCCACAGCGTCTCATACAAATGACTACCGGAAATATTCTCAATGCCCAATAATTTACTGAGTTGCAGGCTACTAATAACAATTGCAGCAGCGTTAATAAAACCGATGACAACGGGATGCGACAGAAAGTCCACCATCATTCCCAGTCGCAAGAACCCCAGTACCAACTGCATCAGTCCCGCCATAATCGCAACCATGGCAGCATAGGCAATATATTGTTCCGGTGTTAAATTCAGCGGAATTAGAGCAGCTGCGGTCATTAGCGAGATAATCGCCACCGGCCCGTTCTGTAACTGACGTGAAGAGCCGAACAGTGCCGCCACAATGGGCACCAGAAAAGCCGAATACAGCCCAATTTGCGGCGGTAGCCCGGCCAACTGTGCGTTAGCCATAGACTGAGGGATCAGCACTAAGGCAACGGTAATGCCGGCAAATATGTCAGCTCGCAGTACTTCCGGGTTTTTCAGTTCGCCAATCCAGTCCTTGAACGGCACAAAACGTCCGGCTGCATCGAGCAGTAGTTGATAAAGGTAATCTTTCATTTCACTACATTAATGGTTTTGTGGCAGTTTAAACTACATAGGTAGGAGTATCCGGCGCCTATTGTAAAGATAGTTTACACACAGAAATAGATCGTTTCCGGGTTGTATTTAATGCAGCATAAACGTACCGAGAACGGCGAGCGCTGTTTCCGAGGATCTTCATTTCGAAAACATTATCAACCACGCAGTAGTCGTAGTAGCCCATGCGGGCGATGGGTTTGAAGCGATCGTTACGCCTGCCTCCTTGAACTCATCAACTTGCGTGCAAGTATTCGATGAACAAAGAATTTGCCTCAATAGAGCGACTAATTTAGTATTTGCCGTCGAGTACCTTCCCATAAGCAGGTTTGGCTATGTCAGAAGCACCTTACGAACCAGCCCATATTGAAGTGCCGCCCTTGTTTGTATGGCCGTTGCGGCCGACAAAGATACTGCGTTACCTCACAATCGATATCTTGGTGCCTTGGGGCTTGCTTTGGATTGCCGTAGCCTTTGCTTCTTGGTATTTCCTGATGCCTGACTCAAGTTCAACGGAATCCTTTTCCGTTGGTTGGATTACTCTTCTGTGGCTACGAAACGCTTTGATATTGAGCCTGGTTGCAGGAGGCCTGCACTGGTGGTTGTATATAAAAAAGTCTCAGCAATCCCGCACGAAATTCTCTAATCGCCACTTCGCCAAGAAAAATAAGAGATTCGTCTGGGGTAACCAAGTACTGGATAACATGACCTTTAGCCTGGTGAGCGGCGTAACAATCTGGACTATCTATGAGGCTGCTACCTACTGGTGGTATGCAAACGGCTATGTCAGTGCGCCCACTATTAGTGAATCTCCAATTTATTTTTTTGCTTGTTTGTGGGCCATCTTTTTTTGGTCAACCTTACATTTTTATCTTGTCCATCGTTTGCTTCACGCAAAGTGGCTATATGAAGTGGCACATGCCAGGCATCATCTGAATGTGGTAACGGGGCCCTGGACCGGAATATCAATGCACCCGATAGAGCACATTCTCTACTTTAGTATTTTTCTACTTTGGTGGATTGTGCCCGTGCATCCGGTAATCATAATTCTGACCGGATTATTTCAAGGTGTCAGTCCCGCAGTGTCGCATGCTGGGTTTGACTACGTATCCTTTGGTAAACGTTTAAGAATTCCTGCTGGTGACAATTTCCACAATCTGCATCATCGATTTTTCCGCGTTAATTATGGCAACAGTATGGTGCCAATGGATAAAGTGTTTAATA
>CAZCKD010000056.1:0-18560 GCA_964498925.1 uncultured Granulosicoccaceae bacterium | reverse complement strand
ATGCGATGGTGATCATCTCAAGAATAAAGCGTTTGTTACAGGCACCGTTCGAAATCGACGGAGAGCAGGAACACTTATGTGTTGATATTGGCGTATCGTTGTCGTCACCAGATCAGATCGGCGCAGAAGCGTTGTATACCTCAGCGTGTTCAGCCAGACGTGTTGCTCACGGTTATCCGGAAAATATTTCTCATGCGTTTTCATCAACGGCTTTACAGAAAGAATCTGTGGAATACATGGAGCTTGAAGCTGACTTGTACGATGCACTGGAAGCAGGCGAAATAGAAACGTGGTATCAACCCAAGTTCGATTTGAAAGAACGGCGTGTGTCAGGGTTTGAAGCACTGCTGCGCTGGAATCATAAAACCAAGGGGTTTATTGCTCCGCCTGTTTTCATAGCGGTTGCTGAAGCTAATGGATTAATAGATAAGCTATCTCAATACATCATGGTAGCAGCGTTAAGACAGCTTCGTGTATGGCATAGCATGGGTTATGAAGACTTAGGGGTTGCCATTAATGTTTCGCCGACGCAACTGCGTGCCGATACTCTGGTCGCGGAAACGCTCAACGCACTTGAAGCCACCGGTGCATCTGGCAGGCACTTAGAAATTGAATTAACTGAAACATTCCTTGCAAGTGATCCTGAGCAGGCAAATATCGCCTTAAACACGCTTCGAGAGCAGGGTGTCAAAATATCACTGGATGATTTTGGACGAGGCTATACATCCTTAACGACCCTGGCTGGTGTTCCGCTTGATCTCGTTAAGATTGATCGAAGCTATGTATCGAAGATGTGTGACAGCGTACAGTCTCAAAATGTCATGAGTTCGTTGATCAATATGGCGCACGCTCTAGATTTGCGTGTCGTCGGAGAGGGCGTTGAAACCAACGAACAATTGCAGATCATGAGTGATATGGGATGCGATGAAGCACAAGGCTACCTGATTAGTCGTCCTCAAAATTCCGATAAAATTACAGAGTTTCTGGTGCATCAGCGATCGTCAGAGCAGGCTAGACGAGCTAGCTGATAATCGCTTTTCGGCAAATCCGAAACGCCAATCCGGCATGGCTAACAGACTCGTTGACCTTGCACTTTGATGCTTCTTGTGCGATAAAAAGTTGTGGACTTTCCACACACTTGACATCAAGAGGGTATCGATGATGAAACATCTTTTTGTTGTTGCGATTGGCGGTTTAAGTTTGAATTCTTTCATTTCTATGATTCTCCTAGCTTATGACTTCTCTTACGCGTCCAGGAATCGTTGCAACATGTCTCTAGCGCGGACTGACTCACTGTAGTTCCAGCTCTCGTATTAACCCTCCTATCTAGTTTAATCTGGTTCACGGCGCCTCCAGTCCTCTTAGCACCCGCTATTTCTTCTCCCCGTCTAATGCATAGCCATCACAACCTTAAATTGCGCTTAGCCGATTAGATGCGCATGCGCGTGACGCAGAATATTTTGTGATGCTTGTCTTTCAATTAAGTACCTTTTAATTGCAACTCATCGTGATTACGTGATCGGTTTAGCATTAGAAGTAACCTATTGGGGATCTCTGCACAATCTCGCTTTATACCGGTCGGGTGTTTTGAAACTGTGCCGTTACTGTCTTTACAAGCTGATGCTGTACGGATTGACTTGTTAAAAATAATAATAAGAGGCGCATGCTATGTTCAAGCGCACAGTGGTATTTTGGTCAGCAACAGGGATGTTGCTGACTTTGATTTACTCAAGTGCTGCGGTTGGTGTACAGACAGGAAATGTACAAACGTTAATGGCCTTAAGTGGTTTTGACGACCAGCTGGAAGTACTACCGAATGCTGTTAAAAACAGCTTTCACGAATTGATGGTTACCGACGGTGTTATGGCTCCTTTCGAACCCGTTGATATACCGAGATTGAAAAAAGCAGTAGCGGATGTTTTTGAGACAGATGCATTGCGACAGACAGTAGTAGAGGAACTTAGATCCTCAATGTCAGTAAATGAGTTAGATAGACTTATTCAGTTTTACTCCAGTGAACGAGGAATCGCTATGCGACAATCGGAATTGGAAAACAGTATTCTTGAGCATTCTGATCGCTTTCAAGAGTGGTATCAGCAGACCGGCATGGTTGGTCTGGATCGTGATCGACAAGATGTGATTCGCGACCTGGAACAGGCAATGCAGGCAACGTCTGGGGCCGTTGACGCAATGATTGGAATGCAAGTAGCCATGCAGGTAAGTATTACGCCTGTACTGCCTACGACAGAGCAATTGACTGCAAGGCAGTTGCTACTAGCTGCACAAGAACAGCGACCAGAGTTAACGCGAATTTATCGCAAAAGCTCACTGGAGACGCTCGCGTTTGTATTCCGCGAGCAGTCTACAGAATCTATATCGGCCTACGCCGCCATCTTGCACTCTGAAGCTGGCAGGCGGTACATTGAAGCCGTGAATGATGGATTAACCAAAGGCTTATTTAATGCGGCCGAACAGCTGGGTGTTTCTCTTCAGGACATCCTGCACGAACGAATCGGCCAAGGCGCTTAACGTATTGCGTTTTGAACTAAGCGCACCCAACCAATGGGTGCGCCGAAACCATTAGTTTAAGAAACTATTTGGTTTCTCGCGGTGGCAGTCCGGTGTGTTGAGACAATATTTTTCCGCGCTGTACTTTCTGTCCAGATCCCGCTCCACGACCTTTCTGCTTATCCGCTGGCGTGCTGTTTTTTCGTCGCGCGCTCTGATAACCACTACCGTTCTTCGGCTGGTATTTAGGTATTAACTGGTGCTTGCCGTTCCCGATTAAATCCTCCCGACCCATGGCTTTAAGTGCATCGCGTAGCATCGGCCAATTGTTTGGGTCATGGTAGCGGAGAAACGCCTTGTGCAATTTACGTTGCGTGCCGGTCTTCGCTATTGGAACCTCTTCGCTATCACGGGTAACGCGACGAAGAGGATTTTTGTTGGTGTAATACATCGCCGTTGCTGTAGCCATCGGAGACGGATAAAAATTTTGTACCTGATCGGCTCGGAATCCGTATTGCTTTAGCCATAAAGCTAGATTCATCATGTCCTCGTCCGTTGTTCCCGGATGTGCCGCAATAAAGTACGGAATGAGGAACTGCTGTTTACCGGCTTTTTTCGTGTACTTTTCAAACATGGCTTTGAACTCATCGTAAGAGCCAATGCCTGGTTTCATCATTTTATCCAACGGACCACGCTCGGTATGCTCCGGTGCAATTTTCAGATAACCACCGACGTGGTGTGTCACTAATTCCTCGACATATTCCGGTGATTTAACAGCCAAGTCATAACGCAGACCAGATGCAATCAGAATTTTTTTGATGCCGGGTAAATCACGTGCACGCTTATAGAGTGAGATTAACGAGGAGTGATCGGTGTCGAGATTAGAGCAGATATCCGGATAGACGCAGGATGGCAATCTGCAATTGGACTCGATTTCCCGTGATTTGCAGGCGATGCGATACATATTGGCCGTTGGTCCGCCTAAATCGGAAATAACGCCGGTGAATCCTGGTACATCATCCCGAATGGTTTCGATTTCTTTGATGATGGAATCTTCCGAACGATTCTGGATGACGCGACCCTCATGCTCGGTGATAGAGCAAAACGTACAACCACCAAAACAGCCTCGCATAATATTGACCGAGAAGCGGATCATTTCATACGCAGGGATTCTGGCCTTGCCATAAGAAGGGTGCGGAACTCTCGCATACGGATGATCGAATACGTAGTCCATTTCCTCTGTCGTTAAAGGAATAGGGGGAGGATTGACCCAGAGTTTTTGTCCACCTTGATTTTGAACAAGAGCACGAGCATTGCCCGGGTTGGTTTCCAGGTGTAGAACGCGATTGGCGTGGGCGTACAGTACTTTATCGTTGCGCACCATCTCGAAGGACGGTAGCCGAAGAACAGTACGACCACGCTTTTCCTTACGCAGCGCTTGTCGCTCTTCGCGATCCATGAATTTGATGACTGACGTATCGGCAGGTAGTGCTGCTTGCGCATTTGGATCAGATCCATCCTGGCAGGGTGTGCTTTCTCCGTTGCTTTGCTGCTCCGGCACATCATAAGGATTGACAGGTGCTTCAACCCGGCCAGGCTTATCGACCTTACTTGAGTCTATGACAATCCAATCTTCAGGAAGGTCATCTACCATTAATGCGGTTCCACGAATGTCATGAATGTCCGCGATTGATTGTCCGGATGCCAATCGATGTGCGATCTCGACAATGGCGCGTTCTCCGTTGCCGTACACCAGCAGGTCAGCTTTTGCATCGGCCAGGATTGATCGACGAACTTTATCCTGCCAGTAGTCGTAGTGAGCGATTCTTCTTAGCGATGCTTCGATGCCTCCGAGCACGACCGGGATATCCTTAAATGCTTCTCGACAACGTTGGGCATACACGATGGAGCTTCTATCCGGTCTTTTGCCACCAACGTCATCCGGTGAATAGGCATCATCTGATCGGATTTTTCGATCAGCCGTATATCGGTTGATCATGGAGTCCATATTGCCTGCCGTGATGCCGAAGAACAGATTAGGCGCACCGAGTGCTTCGAATGCTTCTTTGTTCTGCCAATCGGGTTGGGCGATGATGCCGACTCGAAATCCTTGTGCTTCGAGTAAGCGGCCGACTATGGCCATACCGAAACTGGGGTGATCGACATAGGCGTCCCCGGTTACGACTATAATGTCGCAACTGTCCCAACCAAGTTCGTCCATTTCCGCGCGACTCATCGGCAAAAACGGAGCGCGTCCATAACATTCCGCCCAGTATGGCGGATAGTCAAATAGCGAGCGATGTTGTGCTGGCAATGGCCGTGCTGACATGGAGAATTTCTCGGGCTAATCTCGTATGGTAACTGTTTGACAGACGATTCACCGTTCAATCAGCGCAAGACGTGCGCAAAACAACATTTCTGCCGTCAGATTGTCACGATTTACTCTGTTTACAAAGATCCAATAGCCATAACGTAATAAATGAAGCGACTATTCAGAATTCTTCTGCCTTTGCTGGTCATTGTAGCTGCCTTGATGGCCGCACGCGCTATCAAAGCGAACAAACCTGAACCCACATCAAGATCACCACGGCCTACTGTGCTCACGGTTGAGGTCAATGAGCTCGACAGAACCCAGTTTCCGGTCGTGATTCGTAGTCAGGGTACCGTTCAGGCAACAATTACCAATCGGCTCGTACCGGAAGTATCAGGCTCGGTGGTGCTGGTTGGAGATGCCTTTGTGGCTGGTGGGCAATTTGTAAAAGGCGATGTTTTAGCCGAAATTGATCCCAGGGACTACGAAATCGCTTTAACCCAGGCGCAGGCGAACCTTGCTCAGTCCGATGCCCAGCTCCAGGAGCAGGAAGCCTTGGCGGAACGAGCTGCTGCCGAGTGGAAATCCCTCGGGCGTCGCGGAAGCCCGTCACCGCTCACGCTAAGGGAACCACAGCTCGCAGCCTCAAAAGCATCCAAAGACGCCGCCGAAGCTCAGGTGGAGCGCGCAGAACTCGATTTGGAACGTACACGTTTAATCGCACCTTATGACGGCATTGTCGCCGAGCGATCAGTCGATCCAGGCCAATTTGTCGCACGCGGGTCAGCCATCGGAAAAATTCACGGCATCAATAGTGTGGATGTCCGATTGCCACTGAGTAGCCGTCAGCTCACATTTCTCGAAGTGGTAGGCAGTGCAGAGGTCGAACTTTCGGCGGTTATTGGCGGAAGTTCGCAAACGTGGCTGGGTAAGCTGATTCGCGTTGAGGGTGTTGATGCAGCCACTCAACAACTGAATGTGATTGCCCAGGTGGGTAATCCGTATGTAGTGAGCGAGCGTGATAACAATTCGCAGCCGTTGCGGGTTGGTCAATTCGTCAATGCGCGTATAGCCGGCAAACTTCTTGATGATGTTTTCGTGATACCTCGCGCTGCGCTTCGAGAAGAGCGCGAGGTGTTAATTAAAACTGCCGAAAACACGATAGAACGTCGTGCTGTTGTGGTTGCTTGGTCGGATGATGACTTTGCCGCAATATCGTCTGGCCTGGAACAGGGTGAATCGTTAATAACAACACCGTTAAGCACGGTTGTTAATGGCACACCCGTTCAAACGGTAGGCGATCGTAAACCTGAAGGTCGTAGGCAAAAGGGACTTAACTGATGCATGGGCTCATTGCCTGGTTTGCCAGGAACTCAGTCGCCGCCAATCTTCTGATGGTGTTCATCATCGCCTGGGGCTTGTCGACACTGGCAACCCGAATTCCTCTAGAGGTCTTTCCAAGCTTCGAATTGGACAGTGTGCATGTGTCCATCCCGTTCAGAGGCGCGTCTCCGGCGGATGTAGAAGAAGGAGTAACCGTTAAGGTTGAGGAGGCCATCCAGTCCATTGAAGGCATCAAAAAAATCACATCAACGGCAACGGAAGGTGTCGGCACTGTCATAGCGCAAGTTTCGAGTGGTTACGACACACAGGACGTTCTCAACGACATCAAACAGCGTGTCGATGGAATAGTGACTTTCTCGTCAGAGGTCGGCACTCCCAGAGTCACTATACCAACCGCTAGCCGAGAAGTAATAAGCGTAGTTGTTGCCGGAGCAATGCCCGAGAAAGAACTCAGGATTGTAGCCGCACGTGTTCGAGATGATTTGGAAGCTTTACCGCAGGTTTCTTCTGTTTCGGTATCCGGTGCACGTTCGTATGAAATCGGCGTTGAAATTTCGCAGCGTTCTCTAGAAGGTTACGGACTGACCTTATCCAGCGTTGCTCAGGCGATTGAAGCCAGTTCATTGGACTTGGCTGCCGGGGCCATTACCACGGGCAGTGGGGAGGTTCTTTTACGCACACGAGGACAGGCATACAACGCTGAAGAATTTGCCGACATTGTCGTTCGCTCTGCAAGCGATGGTACCCGGGTGACCTTAGGTGACATTGCCAACATCAATGATGGCTTTGAAGAGGCACAGGTCTCCCAGCAGTTTAATGGTCAAAACAGTATCGAAATTGATGTCTTTAGAACAGGCCTACAAAGCGCGATTAAAGTAGCCGATGAAGTAAAAGCGTATTTGGAGGAAGCCCAGGCAACCATGCCTTATGGTGTCACCCTGGGCTACTGGCGTGACTGGTCGAGAACGGTCAGAGCCAGACTAGATACGCTCACCAGCAGTGCGATGCAGGGAGGTTTGCTCGTCATATTGTTACTCACCCTGTTTTTACGTTTCTGGGTAGCTGTGTGGGTGTTCGTTGGTGTGCCGGTGTCAATTCTGGGCGGTATTGCCTTAATGCCGGTGTTTGGTGTGTCGCTAAATTTACTCAGCCTGTTTGCGTTTATTTTAGTGTTGGGTATCGTCGTCGATGACGCGATTGTTACCGGGGAAAATATCTTTTCTCATATGCGCCGTAAAAAGGACGGCGTGCAGGCAGCAATTGATGGTACTCAGGAAGTGGCAATGCCTGTGACCTTCGGTGTGTTGACGACGATGGCAGCCTTCGCGCCATTGTTGTTAATTGAAGGTGCGAGGGGGCAACTATTTGCACAAATACCGCTAATTGTTATACCGGTACTGTTGTTCTCAATTGTTGAGTCAAAGTTCGTCCTGCCATCTCACATGAGTCACTTGAATTTCCATTCAGAGAAACCGCCGAATATATTTTCGCGATGCCAGCGAAGCATCGCTGACGGGTTCGAACGATTTATTGAAAATATTTACCAGCCGGTTTTAGCTGCCTCATTAAAGCATCGGTATTTTGTTTTGGCTCTGTTTGTGGGCGGTGCGATTATCATCTTTAGCCTGGTATCTGCAGGTCATGTCCGCTTTATTTTCTTCCCCAGAGTACAAAGTGAAACTGCTAGGGCGGCTCTTGAAATGCCGGCAGGAACGCCGTTTGAAGTGACACAGAAGCACGTGGATTCAATGAGTCAGGCAGTGTTAAGACTCCAGGCTAAACATATTGATCCCGTTACTAACGAAAGTGTTATTGAGTCTGTCTTGTCCACCGCAGGCAGTGCCGGGCGCGGCGGTAAGGGTAGTCATCTAGGGCGTGTCATGTTTGAAATTACGCCGCCTGAGGAGCGCACACTGGCGATCAGCAGTCGCGAGCTCGTTGCTGAATGGCGACGAGAAATCGGTGACATACCAGGCGCTGTCAATGTGAGTTACCGCGCTGAAATTGGCCGTGGTGGCAGCCCCATTGATGTTGAAATATCAGGTTTTGATTTTGAACAAATGACGGATGTTGCGGCTGTTATAAAACAAAAGCTCAGAGCTTATCCGGGTGTCAGTGAAGTGTCCGATACGTTTGAGGGGGGTAAAGAAGAAATTCAATTAAGCCTGCTACCTTCAGGGCGTCAATTAGGTATTACGTTGGCCGATTTAGCAGCGCAGGTTCGCACAGCCTATCTCGGCACAGAAGTACAAAGCCTGCAGCGCAATCGAGATGAAGTCAAAGTTATCGTACGATATCCAAAGTCAGAAAGAGCCTCTTTGGCTCAACTGGAACGTTTAAGTATTCGTTTGCCGAGCGGTGATACCGTACCGCTTGCCAGTGTTTCCCAACTGGATATAGGCCGAGGCTATTCACAAATCAGGCGAGTCGATCGTCGCCGCACGGTGAATGTGCAAGCAGAAGTTAATAAGGCGACCGCCAATGTCGAAGGCATCAAGAATGAATTGTCCGACCTTGCGTCAGAACTGGAAATAGATTTTCCGGATATTCGCATCTCTCTAGAGGGTGAGGCGCGTGAGCAACGCGAATCATTCGCGAGTCTTCGAATTGGCCTAATGGGTGTTCTTTTGCTGATTTACACCCTGCTCGCCATTCCGTTTAAGAGTTACGTCCAGCCATTGCTTGTGATGGTCGTAATACCTTTCGGTGTGGTTGGTGGTGTTCTCGGGCATATGATCATGGGCATGTCGCTAAGCTTAATGAGCTATATGGGCATGTTGGCGTTGTGCGGTGTTGTGGTAAACGATTCACTGGTATTGGTCGATTGGGTCAATCGACAAAGGCGTAAGGGTGTGGAACTGATAGATGCCGTGAGAACCTCCGGCATGGCGAGATTTCGTGCGGTCATTCTGACATCGTTAACAACCTTTTTCGGGTTGCTGCCACTGATATTCGAGACTAGCACTCAGGCACAGTTTCTTATCCCTATGGCGGTGTCCCTCGGATACGGCATTCTGTTTGCTACTGCGGTGACACTGATATTGATACCTGTCAATTATCTGGTTCTTGAAGACATAAGGCGCGTTTTAGGGCGTGTAAAAAACTATATGTTTGGTCCTATTGAGAGTCACAAGGTTTGATTAGGTAGCGGCGCGTTCAAATGACACTGACCGACATCCTTTTTAGGTACTTCAATAACTTTTTACTGAGCACTTTCTCTCGTGACGTCTGATAAAGATACGGAAACATCAGTTCGATCTGCTGAAGAGCAGGCCCGTTTGCACGAGGCAATGAGAACGTTGTTCGAACATAAGATATCGTTTAATGAACTTATTGGATTCAAGATAGACCGTTTTGCTCCCGAGCCTGTATGCATATCTTTTGATATGAGGCCTGAGTTGGTCGGACATTATCTGTATGGTCGATTACACGGTGGTGTTATTTCATCCGTATTAGATGTCGTCGGTGGGCTTGCCGTTATGGTCGGAATAGCAAACTTTCATGCGTCAGAAAGTAGTGATGAGATCATGGCGCGATTCTCCCAGTTAGCTACCTTGGATATGCGCGTTGATTATCTGCGCCAAGGCATCGGAAATGCGTTCTCTGCCGAGGCTAGTGTGGTCAGGTTAGGGGGGCGAGTCGCCGTTTGTTCTATGAAGCTGCACAATGAAGAAGGCACGTTAATTTCGACGGGCAATGCTACTTATATGGTGAGCTAACTATTTTCACCGGTTTTCACGCCGGTCGATTATTTATCCGCATATTCTGGAAAACACCAATGTCTCCAGATTCTATTCTTGGTTTCTCGCTTTGGATGTCCTGCGGTGTTGGTGCGTAGTTTGACCACGTGGATCTCCAGAGTGGCCAGTTGCGTCTGGTAATCCCGTTTCTGATTATTCCAGGATTGACACAAGTACGTGCCATAGGATCGCCTGACGGCATTGTTTCTATGGCTGTTTAAACGCCCATAATATTTGCGCCAACGATAACCATCATAGAGCGAGTAAAAGCGCTCTGGTGGTGTCCATTTGGATTCGAAAGACGTTTGCGGGTACAGGTTGACCGATTGACCGTTCCGCAGTTTTCCTGGAATAAGTACGTACAGGGAATTAGTTAGCGGGTATGGTGCAAACATATTCCAATGCTGATCAATCCTTAGCGACCTTGCGACGTTATTGACATGCGCTGGTCTCGCTTTGACGACTTGCGGCAGACCGTACACGTTGTAGCTAGTCACAATGTAAAAGAAAAAGGCGGCTATTAGAGAGCCACTAAGAGTGGGTTTAATGCGCACTGATTTGTAAGGCAGGCACTTGGCGAAGAGCGTACCCATAAACCCGCGCTTTTTAGCAATGAGTCGGTAAAGCGCATTGCCTAGTTGTATAAACGGTGGGCAAGACATTAACCAACCCAAGGGTTTGAATGGCCAACGCGATTTAAACAGAAACGCCATGGCATGCCAGTGTATGTAGTGGTTGTTGTCGGCATCGGTCACAACCCAGGAATTGTTTTTTTCCATGATTGGATAGATGTCTGGATGCTGTTGGGCGGGCAATATCTGATTGCCGGGGGACAACAGCATCATTCTTAGCAGCAAGCACATTTTCAAACAGAAACCACAATCTTCGTCGTAATACATCTGAATTGCCTGTCGCTGTTGAGTGTCTGCAGATTGACTGCGCCGCTTTGAAAACATGGCCCACAATGCGCCTGGAATAAGAAGGCTTAGCGACATGAAGTCGATCAATGGAAACAAGCCGATGTGCAGCATCAGCAAAAAGGCGACATGTAATGATGCCAGCAGCAATATGCCAATGCTTCTCATCCACGGCCAGAAGAAAGGGCATAAGACGAGTAGTGGTGCGATGTACTCGACGGCAAGAACGTAAACGGTGCCCACCTTAAGGAATTCAGGGAACTGCTTAATCCAATTGCCGATGGGCGTTGCAAACTGCTGCAAGCTGACCGCATAGAAAGCAGCATCATGGCGGACCACCCAGGCATCACCCGTTTTTAAAATGGCGGTGAAAATGTATAAGTAAAGAACTTGAAATACGATGGCGATGGTGGCGATTGAAAAATACGTATCGCTGTTGAGCAAAACCGATTCTGTGTCGTTGGGTGATTCTTTAAAACGCGGTTCAAGGGCGGCATCGACAGAATATCGAGCACCGAGCGGTAGAAACAGACTCCAGAAACACATGATGACCAGAAGTTGATCACCACCTTGTAATATCAATCCGTTGCGGTTGAGAAGTGATGCCAGCAAAACGAACGATACCAGCGCTGCTATTTTGCTGCGATAGCCTATCAACAGCGCAAATGCAGCTAAACCTGCCATGCAGAACAGGAGGACTTGCCACCATAGTTCGCCACTGGCCGCATGTAGAGTCCAATAAAACTTATTAGAAAAATCGAGAAGGTGTTTTCTCGCTAGCACACCTTGATCGGTGTAAAACGCGGAGATGTCCGCTGCGCGCAAAATCAGATCGGACAGCAGTAGCGTGCCTAGCAGAATGCGAAAGAGCGCAATCGAGCGTAAATCCAGACCGAAAACTCTACGCAACCAGTGCATGACTAGTCGCCGATGGGAGGGCGTTGCTCCCCGTTATTGCTTGTGTCTGTAGTGACTTCGGTGAAATCAAACCAGTGATGAGATTGATCGACATGCAGGGATACAAGCACTCTGTTGTGGATGTAATCCGCATCAAGAATGAGTCCGTGGATGCCTCTGTAGGAGCCGCTGGTGATAAGCACTTCGATACCCGCTGCAAGCGTTTTTTTCGACCGGGATTTTTTTACGTGCTGCTGGCGAGCTTCCGTTGCTGCAAGCATGGACCTTAGCGCTTGCCGACGTTTTTCCATTTGAGCTGAATCTTCAACCGCAAATTCTGAAGATATTTCTACAGGGGCACCCGGTGTAGCCGGTTTTTGCCTGTCTTCTCCAGCAGCAGGATCGTTACCCGTTGCTGAGGTAGGCGGTGAATCGATCTTGTCGGTTGGCTTATTCATCAATTTCAAGATCTTAACACTACTGCCTGCACAACTGGCTATTGCTCGTTGGTGGGGTTACTTCTTCGCCAAGAGGGTTAGTTGGATCAGTGGCACGGCGCGGACTTCGCGTTAGGAATCAGTGAATTTCAGATTCTGTGCGTACAGGTTGGTCGATACTCAAGCCAAATCTTCCTTTGCACAGATCGTTGTATCGAATTGCGACTGTCTTTAGGAGATAATTTTTGTCATTCTGTGCTGTACTCAGAGCGTATTCAGGCAAGCGGTTAAGCGCTACGCTCGCGTTGGCCATCAGCTGTGTTCTGCCACACCACGCCGTTGCTGAGACGGCTGTTGAGTCTGCAAATCTGCCAGCTGGAATCACTCTGATCGAAGGTGATGTTTTCAGCACATTGAGTACTGGTCGTCGATCGATAGGTTTACGCAACAGCTCGCACCTGTGGGCCGATGGAATTATTCCTTATCGCTTGGATTCAACGTTTACCGTACAAACCCGTTCAGCCATTGAAGAAGCCATATCGCATTGGAATCAAGTAGGCGGCATTACTTTTAGGCCTGTGGATGCCGTATCAGCAACGGATGAATTCAACGGGGATCTGGTGTATTTCAGCAACAACCCGGGATGCGCATCATGGGTTGGCAGGCAGGGTGGTCAACAGGAAGTTTGGGTAGGCCCGGATTGTCCAGCCGGTAGTGTCATGCATGAGATCGGACATGTACTGGGATTAGAGCATGAACATACACGCCCAGATCGCGATCAGTACATCGATATCCATTGGGAAAACATTGTTCAGGGCAAGTCGCATAACTTTGACATCGCGCCGTCGACGTCCAGAGTGTTGGGCGAATATGATTATGGATCGATCATGCATTACGGACGATACAATTTTTCTGATATCGGAAGACCGACTCTGACCCCTTTGTTTGGAGAAATGTCTGCAGTCGGGCAGCGTATAGCGCCCAGTCAGGGAGACTTGGATGCAGTTGCGGAGCTCTATGCGACAGACCTATCAATCGTGACGCGGTTGTTTTCAGACGCTGATGGAAACGAGGCGGCCGTCTACATTGATAACAATCATGATCAGGGTGCACACGCCATCGAAGTCAGGATATCAATCGCTGCTGAGAACATTCAGGTAGACAGTGAAAATGATTGGACCTGCAGCGCCGATGAAAGTGGTGAGTTAATCTGCACGCTGGATCGATTCCAGGGCGGCAGCAGCGACACGCTCTTTCTGGACATCGATTCTGCTACTGATCTATCAGCGTTTGAAGCCAGCATTCGCTCAAAAACGCCGGATAGCAATATGGCGAATAATTCGAATGTGTCCGTCGAGCCGGACACCTCGGCACCTGTAAAGACAATTGAGCCGGCAATAGCCGCCGCCCAACCTCAGAATGACGAAAGTCCGCTCATCCTTGGTGGTGCGTTGGCGCCTTTTTGGTATCTGCTGGGACTGCTGGGGTTCTTCAGAAAACGAGCCGGGCTCGGTAAATATTGTCGTAGGCGGCTTCCTGCCGTCCTTTGTAACTCTTTAGTCGCCTCGTAATTTCCGGTGCTCACCGCGTACCGGGGCTTATGCGCTCAATGGTGCGAACAATCACTAGACATTAAGAGCACTTTCGAGGTGATCAAAACGGTCGCCTCCATCCCATATTTTGGTCAATTTGTCGCATAATGCGGAAACTGTCGCTCTGAGGCAAAATTTGTACGTAAATACTCGGTATTTCCTAGTCTCAGACGTCCACAATATCGATATATTTCACCGATTTGAGTGTCTAGAAAACCGATGAACCGCTTCTCCGGATTTGGCCTGCTAAAGCAGACGTTCAGACATCAAGAACACTGGCAGCGCATGTGGCGAAACCCCACGCCCAAAAAGCACTACGACGTGATTATTGTCGGTGGTGGCGGACATGGGTTGGCTACGGCTTATTATCTAGCCAAACAGAATGCAAAGCTTAATATCGCCGTTATAGAAAAGGGCTGGCTTGGTGGTGGAAACACGGGGCGAAACACTACCATAGTGCGTTCCAACTATTTATGGGACGAAGCTGCGCATTTGTACGAGCATGCGATGAAGTTGTGGGAAGGCTTATCTCAGGATCTTAACTACAACGTGATGTTTTCTCAGCGTGGTGTGATGAACCTCGGTCACAACTTGCAGGACATGCGGGATATCCATCGACGCGTGAATGCCAACAGACTAAACGGCATTGATGGCGA
The DNA here is from genome assembly GCA_964498925.1 of uncultured Granulosicoccaceae bacterium. GTDB lineage: Bacteria > Pseudomonadota > Gammaproteobacteria > Granulosicoccales > Granulosicoccaceae > Granulosicoccus. Next base: position 4,158 of record CAZCKD010000056.1, on the reverse strand, counting down.
AGTATTGGATGCCAAACAATGTCAGGAAATCGTACCCATCATGGATTGCAGTGGGTCAACTCGCTATCCCATTCTCGGTGCTTCGTGGCAGCCGCGTGCAGGGGTTGCCCGACACGATGCCGTTGCCTGGGGCTATGCTCGCGGGGCCGATTCGCGTGGCGTCGATATCATTCAGCAAACCGAAGTTATCGACATTGTTGTTGAAGACGGTACCGCTACAGGCGTCGTAACTGCCCAGCATGGTGTTATCGGCGCCAACCGTATCGGCTGTGTTGCTGCCGGTAATTCAGGTGTGCTTGCAGGTTTTGCAGGCTTTGAGCTACCTATAGAATCACATCCGCTGCAGGCTTATGTGTCTGAGCCTATTAAACCCATTCTCGATACAGTTGTGATGTCTAATGCCGTACACGGGTATATGTCTCAATCGGATAAAGGTGATTTAGTGATCGGCGCCGGTATCGACGGCTATGTTGGCTACGGCCAACGCGGTTCCTTCCCGGTTATTGAACACACGATGCAAGCCATTATCGAATTGTTTCCAGTGGTGTCTCGCGTACATATGAACCGCCAATGGGGCGGAATAGTGGATACCACGCCGGATGCATGTCCCATCATCTCTAAAACCCCTGTCGAAAATCTGTTCTTTAACTGCGGTTGGGGTACAGGGGGCTTTAAAGCGACGCCAGGCTCCGGACATGTCTTCGCTGACATGTTGGACACCGGCGAGCCGAATAATCTATCCGAAGCATTTAACTACTGGCGTTTCCAGGATGGTGCTTTGATTGATGAGCATGGCGCTGCCGGTGTGGCTCATTAGTACGCTTTGATCGTAAAAGGTTTTACTTACTCAATTTTGTTAGTTCGATAACCAGACAATTCTAGATATGTTTCTGATTCATTGCCCTTATTGTGGTGAACATCGAGAAGAAGAGGAGTTTCATGCTGCTGGGCAAGCGCATCTACCTCGACCCTTGGACCCCGATTCAATGACTGATGAGGAGTGGGGACATTTCTTGTATTATCGAAAAAATCCTAAAGGGCTACATCGCGAGCTGTGGGTGCATGCAGCTGGCTGCCGTAAGTATTTCAACGTGGCTCGCAATACGGTGACTTACGAAATTTATGCCACCTACAAAGCAGGCGAATATCTTGAGCTTGATGAAAATCCAACTGTAGGGCCTACCGGTTCGACGCATAATTTGGCCGTACATGGCAGCGCTAAATCTGATCGGGAGCAGGGCGTATGATGTCTGCTCACCAGCTGAAGCTTCAGCAAAAAAACCGTCTGGATGAAGGCGGTCGCATAAACCGTCGCAAACCGCTTGTGTTTCATTTTGACGGTCGCAGACTTATGGGGTTTGAAGGCGATACGCTTGCTTCTGCGCTAATTGCAAACGGTATTGATATCGTCGGCCGTAGTTTTAAGTACGGTCGCGCCCGCGGCATTATGACGGCCGGCATAGAAGAGCCAAATGCTGTGCTGCAGATCGGCGCAGGTAAAGCGACCACAGTCCCGAATGTTAAAGCGACAGATCAACCTCTCTACAATGGCTTGGTGAGTAAACCCGTTAATGGTTGGCCCAGTGCAGAAAACGACCTTATGGGAATTGTCGGCAAGTTGGGTGGCGCTGTTATGTCTCCGGGCTTTTACTACAAGACCTTCATGTGGCCTAAGTCTCAGTGGGAGAACTACGAAAAGCTGATTCGCAAAGCAGCAGGATTAGGTCGATCACCTACGCGTCCGGATGTGGATCGATACGACCACATGCACCATCACACTGACGTCATGGTTGTTGGTGGCGGACCTGCCGGCCTGACTGCTGCATTGTCGGCATCCAGAGCTGGCTCTCGAGTCATTCTTGCGGATGAAAAATCCGAACTGGGTGGATCACTATTATTCAGTACTGAGCGAATAGATGGTCTGGCTGCTATGGATTGGGTGGAAAACACGGTAAACGAACTCAACGATAATCCGTTGGTTACCGTGTTAACACGTGCCACGGTTAACGGCTATCACGATCATAATTTCTTAACGATTGCGGAAAAGCGTACCGATCATCTTGGCGTGTCTTCTCAGGATGATTCCGTGAGACAACGCATGCACAAGGTTCGTGCAGGTAGTGTTGTATTAGCCACTGGGGCACACGAGCGGCCGTTGGTTTTCGCAAACAACGACTTGCCGGGGTGCATGGTGGCATCCAGTCTCAGTCACTACATTCATCGTTTTGCTGTGGTACCCGGTGAACGTCTTGTTCTAATGACAAACAATGACAGTGCTTATCAGGCAGCATTTGATTGGCAAGACGCAGGGCGAACCGTCGTCGCTATTGTTGATACACGAAGCGCACCTGAAGGCGGTGTGGTTGATACCGCATTAGATCGAGGTATTCGTGTCTTGACGGGTAGCGCAATCATTGAAGCCAAAGGGCGAAAGCGTGTCTCAGGTGCCGTCGTCGCACCGATTAATACGAAAGGGACTTTTCTAACCGGTGATACTCGATGGATACCTTGCGATACGCTGGCATCCAGCGGTGGCTGGAGTCCGGTTGTTCATCTGTCATGCCATACGGGCAGTAGACCGGTATGGTCTGAGGAAAGTCTGGGGTTTGTACCAGGAACGACGACAGAACAACGATGGAGCGCCGGAGCGCTCACAGGCCAACAAACTCTTTCGGCTTGTTTGCGTGAAGGTATTCAAATTGGACGTGATGCTGCTGCCGCTGCAGGGCATAGCGCTGATCAAGGAATGGATATCCCTATGGCAGCCTCTGGCAACGAGGTGATCGGTCAAACGATGCCGATGTATCTTGTGCCCCATGCAAAGCCTGCCAGTCGTGCACCCAAACAATTTGTGGATATGCAGAATGACGTCACCGCCGCTGGTATCGAGATGTCCACACTGGAAGGCTTTGAGTCAATTGAACATGTCAAACGGTATACGGCTTTAGGTTTTGGTACCGACCAAGGTAAAACCGGCAACGTTAACGGCATGGCCATTGTGGCAAAAAGTCTCGGTCAGACGATTGAACAAACCGGCACCACAGTATTTCGTCCTAACTACAACCCTGTTAGCTTCGGTGTTGTCGCTGGCGCAAACACGGACGAGCTCTTTGACCCTCAACGTTTTACGCCAATGCACGAATGGCATTTGGAAAACGGCGCTGAGTTCGAGAATGTAGGTCAGTGGAAACGCCCCTTGTATTACACAACAACTGGCGAAACGCTGGAAGAAGCCATTCAGAGAGAGCAATTGGCGACGCGTGAAGGGGTGGGCATTCTTGATGCTTCAACGCTCGGCAAAATTGATATACAGGGTAAAGATGCTAGAGAATTTTTAGGGCGAGTCTATACAAACGCTTGGGCAAAACTTGCACCTGGCAGATGCCGTTATGGTCTCATGTGTGGTGAAGATGGCATGGTGATGGACGACGGCGTCACGTCTTGTTTAGGTGAAAACCATTTTCTTATGACAACGACCAGTGGCGGCGCTGCAAGAGTTTTGTCTTGGTTGGAGATCTACCATCAGACCGAATGGCCTGAAATGGAAGTCTTTTTCACCAGTGTGACTGATCAATGGGCAACGCTATCTATTGCAGGGCCTGACAGCCGTAAGCTGCTGGCAAGCCTGACTGAAATCGATCTATCAGCAGACGCTTTCGGTTTTATGGATTGGCGGCCAGCCAATGTTGCTGGCATCCCTGCTCGACTATTTAGAATCTCTTTTACCGGTGATCTCTCTTATGAGATTAATGTTCCGGCACAGTATGGTTTGCATGTTTGGCGCGCTCTGTTCAAGGCAGGTGAAGCCTTCAATTTAACGCCGTACGGTACAGAAACAATGCATGTGCTGCGAGCAGAGAAGGGGTTCATCATCGTAGGACAGGACACTGATGGTTCGATGACACCGGTTGATCTTAACCACGGTTGGGCAGTGGCGAATAAAAAGCCGTTCAGCTTTATCGGTAAGCGTGGTATGAATCGAGAGGACTGCTTACGAGACAATCGAAAGCAGCTGGTGGGTCTGTTAACAACCGACCCTAATGCCCAATTAATCGAAGGTGCTCAAGCGGTCAGAGATCCCAATCAATCGATACCCATGAGTATGGTGGGTCATGTCACGTCCAGTTATTACAGTGCTTTCCTGGAACGGCGAATTGC
>CAZCKD010000055.1:0-18670 GCA_964498925.1 uncultured Granulosicoccaceae bacterium | reverse complement strand
GCAGCGCCGGCTCATTATCTCTATCAAGCGATTGCGCTGAGTGTGCGAGATCGCATGATGGAAAGCTGGCGAGCGACCAGGCAGGCTGCAACCCAATCAACGGTCAGGCGCACCAGTTACCTGTCGATGGAATTTTTAATGGGGCGCGCATTTGGAAATGCCGTACAAAACCTTGAACTGTCCGCCGAACTGCGGGACGCGTTGGAAGAGCTTGGCATTACGCTCGAAGAAATTGAATCGTTAGAACACGATGCAGGTTTGGGCAATGGGGGCTTGGGAAGGCTTGCGGCCTGTTTTCTTGATAGTTGTGCATCCTTAGCGCTGCCTGTTACAGGCTATGGTTTGCGTTATCGCTATGGCATGTTTCGTCAGTCCATCGATCAAGGTTGGCAGATGGAAAGCCCGGATAACTGGTTGAGTGAAGGTCATGTATGGGAACTGGAAAGGCCTGAGATTTCCTGCAAAGTAAAATTTGGCGGTAATGTTGAACTGATTCCTAACCTGAATGGAACGGTCACTCATCGGTGGGTTAATACCGATGACGTTTTGGCCGTACCCTACGATGTACCCATTCCAGGTCATGGCAATAACATTGTTAACACCTTAAGACTGTGGCGATCCGCAGCCACCGATGAATTCAACTTAAACGAATTCAATGCCGGTGGTTATACAGAAGCCGTATCAGCTAAAAATTCTGCTGAGAATATAACCATGGTTCTGTATCCGAACGACAGCAGTGAAAATGGCAAAGTGCTTCGTTTACGTCAGCAATATTTTCTGGTCTCTGCCAGTTTGCAGGACACAATAAGAACGTGGCTAAAGAATAACGACGGATTCGACAACTTTGCCAGCACTCACTGTTTTCAACTGAACGATACTCACCCTAGTCTGGCTGTACCAGAACTCATGCGATTGTTGATTGATGAGCATGACATCACTTGGGATGACGCTTGGGAAATCACCAGCAGTTGTATGGCTTATACAAACCACACGTTGCTGCCAGAAGCATTGGAGTGTTGGTCCTTGAACATGATTGGCGCATTGTTGCCTAGGCCGACAGAAATTATTCAGGAAATTAATAGACGATTTCTGGAGGATGTGCGCAAGCAAATGCCGACTGAACCAGAGAGACATGCGCAGATGTCAATTGTTTCGTTTGATTCAGTCCCGGTGGTTAGAATGGCGCACTTGGCGATTGTTGGAAGTTACTCAGTGAACGGCGTCGCTGCTCTGCATTCTGAACTACTGAAAAGTGGCCTTTTTCAGAATTTCTTCGAACTTTGGCCGGATAGATTTAACAATAAGACGAATGGGGTGACTCAACGTCGATGGATGGCGCATTGCAACGAACCGCTACGAGCACTATTAAATGACCGCCTGGGCGAAGACTGGGTGAGTGATATGCCTAAGTTGGAAGCCTTAACTGCAGATGCAGAGCGCGAAGAATTTCAAAACACATGGCAATCCATTAAGCAAGAAAACAAAGAAAACCTCATTCAATTGATCAAGCAGCGTACAGGTATTGATGTACACGCCAATATGCTTTTTGATGTGCAGGTTAAACGAATCCACGAATACAAAAGACAACTGCTTTGCGCACTTCATGCCGTGCATTTATACCTTGAGCTGCTTGCCGGGAAAGAACATCCCGATCGCTTAGTATTAATTGCCGGTAAAGCCGCGCCGGGTTATCACATGGCCAAGGCCATCATAAAATTAATTAATAACGTTGCCGACGTCATCAACAATGACGTTCGCATAGGTAACAAACTTCGGTTGGTGTTTCTGCCTGACTACAACGTCTCGTCCATGGAAGTGATCTGCCCGGCTGCTGATCTGTCAGAGCAAATTTCCACTGCCGGTAAAGAAGCTTCCGGTACCGGCAATATGAAGTTCATGATGAACGGGGCAGTCACCATTGGTACATTGGATGGTGCAAATGTAGAAATTTTAGAAGCCGTTGGAAAGGAGAATTTCTTTTTGTTCGGATTGGACGTCGATCAAGTTGATGGTGTGAGAGCTCATTATTCACCGGCATCGTTTATTGCCGAAGATGCTCGATTGAAAAAAATATTCGAAGCCTTTGACGCCGGAATTTTTGATAAAGGGGAAGCAGAAGTCATCAGAAGCGTGATTGATGCTGCTCGCAGTGGGGATGATCCATGGCTGACAGTTGCCGATCTCGGCTCGTATCTGGATGCGCAACTTGCTGTTGAAGAGACGTGGAATGATCAAGCTGCTTGGTCGAAGATGAGTATTCTTAACACGGCAAATAGCGGGCGTTTTTCTACTGATAGAACCATGCAGGACTACAATAGAGATATTTGGAAGCTTCAGCCACTAGAGGTTGCTTCCCAAGGCGATCTTTAGAGACAAAACATGCTGATTGAAGGACGTAGCTGGCCGCTGGGTGCGCATTGCGACGAGCACGGAGTTAACTTTGCCTTATTCTCCGAGAATGCAACCGCGGTCGAGTTGTGTCTCTTCGATGAGCGTGGTGAAAAGGAAATTCAACGGCTTGCGTTGCCTGGATCCAGTAATGGTATTTGGCATGGCTATTTGCCAGGCATCGGTGCTGGCCAAATCTACGGTTACAGAGTGCATGGCCCTTATCAGCCCTTAAGCGGGCACCGATTCAACGCCAATAAACTATTGATCGATCCCTATACCAAGCTGCTACACGGTGAGCTGGTTTGGAATGATGCCAACTATGGCTACACGCGTGGCCACGCCGATGCGGATTTATCGTTTGATAAAAGAGACAGCGCGCCTTTTGTACCCAAGAGCGTTGTAACAGCGGAACGCGCCAGAGCGGAACGTTCTCACGCTCCTCATAGGGCTAACCGGGAAGTTGTTAATCGTGACCCTCTAAGTCAGAAAGTTATCTATGAAGGTCATGTAAAAGGACTCACGGCGCGCTTGAAGGCATTGCCTGTCCATAGACGAGGCACCTATAGCGCATTGAGTTCAAAGGCCATGATTTCCTATTTAAAATCGATGGGGATATCAGTGTTGGAACTATTGCCCATCCATACGTTTCTCGACGATGATTTTCTCGTTGAACGGGACCTTGTTAACTATTGGGGATACCAATCGTTGTGCTTTTTTGCACCCGCGGCCCGTTATGCGCAGACAGACAATGCAGTGCAAGAATTTAGAGACACCGTTAAAGGATTGCACAAAGCGGGAATAGAAGTACTGCTTGATGTTGTTTATAACCACACAGCAGAGGGCAATGAGCTGGGTCCGACATTGTGTTATCGGGGCATCGACAACGCTGCGTATTATCGTCTGGATCCTAATCCACGTTTCTATATCAATGATAGTGGGACAGGAAATACCTTAGCACTGGAACACCCGCGTGTATTGCAGTTAGTTATGGACAGCTTGCGATTCTGGGTGTCCGAAATGCAAGTTGATGGATACCGGTTTGATTTAGCCAGTATTCTCGGGCGTGAAAAACACGGCTTCGATCGTGGTGCTGGATTTTTTGATGCCATTAGGCAGGATCCTGTGCTCGCGGACACACGTCTCATAGCCGAGCCATGGGATCTAGGACCCGGAGGTTATCAGCTTGGGCAATATCCGGCGCAATGGTCTGAATGGAACGATCAATTCAGAGATGTCGCGCGGCGATTCTGGAATTCGGACGATAAACTATTGCCCGATTTTTCCGACAAGTTGCTCGGCAGTAGTTCCTTATTCGAATGGCAAGGAAGGTCGCCTGAAGCGACAGTCAATTTCATCACAGCACATGACGGGTTTACCCTACATGATTTGGTTAGCTATCGTGAAAAACACAACTTGGCTAATGGTGAAAATAACAAAGACGGTCACGGCAATAACCATTCAAATAACTACGGTATAGAAGGGGAAACCAACGATCCTGAAATTAGGGCGCTACGTCTTCGCCAACAAAAAAATCTGTTGTGCACTTTATTTGTGTCGCAAGGTTCTCCCATGCTGCTGGCCGGTGACGAACGGGGACGTACACAAAACGGTAATAACAATGCGTATTGCCAGGATAACGAGATGACGTGGCTGAACTGGACAAACAGTGAAGAGGCCAAATCCTTGAACGACTTTACGCAAGCGCTCATTCAGTTAAGGGACCAGCAACCGGTTTTGCGCCGGCAATGGTATTTACATGGAGACATCAGATCAGCCAGTAATGATCTGCCAGATGTGTCCTGGCTAAATTCGGGCTCAGAACTCATGAGCGAGGCCGATTGGCAGTCAGCGGAAAACCGGTTTGTTGCGTTGCAGCTTATCGGAGACGCTCTACCTGATGGATTCAATGAGGGCAGTTCTGACACATTGTTGCTGTTGATAAACGGTAGCAACGAGGATCTATCCTTTTCATTGGAGGCTGAGCAGTTGGCGGGTAAGCGCTGGGAGCTGCTCATCCATACCGCTGAAACCGAGGCAACCCCCTCCAGAATCACGGGTGCTCAACTCTGCCCCTGGAAATCGATGCAAGTTCTAAAATTGCTTGATTAATTCGCTGAGGTATACTCTCGGACTGGCGAATTTTTGACCACAATCCTATATGAAGTCTGTTCACCCGGCGAGTCATCTGGTTCGTCAATTTTTATTGTTCGCGTTAACCGTACTCTTCTTACTGACGGTTCTACGGGCAGCCTACGGCTTATGGCAGTTTTCCAGAATTCAGGAAGCCAATGCCATTGTGCCTATGTTTGTGCAGGGCTTACGCTTTGATATTGCACTGATCGGTTTAATTTGTTTAATACCCATAAGTATCGGTTCGCTTTTATCCATCACCCGTTTCACCAAAGGCCTAGCCAAATTTGTCATTGTTTTCTTTTTGTCAGTGGGTCTGTTGATAATCCTCGCCCTTGAGTTTGTCACTCCGTGGTTTGTTAACCATTTTGGCGTACGACCGGATATCTCCTTAATATCTACGATTGATCAACCAGTAGACGTACTCAAAACCGTTGCTAGCAACTACACGGTACCGTTCGTAATCGGCTTACTTATCTCGGCTTTGATCTTCTTTGCGTTTTGTTATCGCTTGGACACGGGTAGGTTTTTACGTTATCGAGTGTTTGCTCCCACAGGAATATTGCTGGCATTAGTGGGGGCATTAGTGTGCGTTATGGCTATCTGGTCGACGCCTGATATTCGTCAAAATAGGCTGACACCCGCGGACTCTCAAATAAGTACTGATGTGACTGTTAATGACCTGACGATGAATACAGCGTACAAAACAATCTATTCAGTGTTACAGCCGTATTTCAACAAACCGTCAGATAGTCTGGGTATCTCAAATAGTCTTAACGAACAATAGTTGCTGCCCTTTAGTTAGGGAGCCGGGAACCATTGGATGCCACTAACCGGCGCATCGACCGTTTTCTTTCCACGCACGTACATAGTCGATCTGATAGGCGGCAGGGAATTCAGTAGATCCATCCGGTGAACCGGGCCAATTGCCGCCAACAGCCAAGTTCATTAGAAAATGAACGGGTCGTGTGAAATCACGGGGAGTAGGGTGCTTCACTTTAAATTCACCGTTCAAATACCAACTGACCGACTTTGGCGACCAGACAACGCTATAGACATTAAATTCTTTCGTCAGATTGCGACGAAGCGTGTGATCGTAGGGGTGAGAGGTGAGTGGCCCCGTTTGGTTGGTATGTAGTGTTGTATGGTAAGTGTTTGGCTCATGCCCCAAGTGTTCCATGACATCTATCTCGGGAAGTACGGCAACACCTGCCGGCCATTGATCAAAGCTGGGCAACAACCAAAACGCAGACCATAGCCCTTGCCCAAAAGGGACTTTTGCCCGGACATCGAATCGCCCGTATTGTTGAGCGAAGGTTTTTTCTGTCGTTAGTACGCCGGATACGTAGGGTTGACCTTCGACAACACCACGCAGCTGGCGAGGTGTAGGAGTTGCATTAATAGATAAAACGCCACGGTCAATAGAAAAAGGTGAATAGCCGTGTTCGTCCGGGTCGATATAAAACTGTTGCTCGTTATTAATAATAACGTCACGATTCCAGATATACCGTGTATGCCACAACCCATCCGGGTTAGCGGCATTTTTTAATGATAAGGAATCAAAATTCTCTTCAAAACTAAGAGCCCAGCACTCGTTTTGCAAGGGATCTTCCGCAGCAGCAAAAGAGCTTGATGAGACGATCGAACAGCACACAATTGTTGGTATGGTTTTCAACCACTGTCGAAGGTTCACTGTTGACTCTCCAAAACAAATTCTTAGCTCGGCGGGTTGTCTGAAAACCATTGCCAAGCGTGTTTGATACTTTCACGCACATCAGCATGAGCAGGTTGCCATTTCAGTGAATCCATTGCTTTTGAAGCATTGGCTACTAATTCTGGCGGATCTCCTGCGCGCCTCGCTGTGCTTTTATAGGTAAAGTCAACGCCGGTAATTTCCTTGCAGGCGTCGATGACTTCCAGCACGGTATAACCTTGGTTAACACCTAGATTGAATTGCTCAGCACCTGACTCTGGCTGCTCTACCATTCGATTGTATGCTGCTGTATGAGCGCTGCATAGATCGTTTACATGGATGTAATCTCTGACACAGGTGCCGTCTCGCGTGTCAAAGTCATCGCCAAATACCATCAGATTGGTATCCGCTGGGTCTCCGCCATTTTGAACTCTAAGCGCTTCAAAAAGAATCAACGGTAGCAGATGAGTTTCCGGATCATGCCGCTCACCAATACTTCCGTCTTCAGCGCAACCGGCAGCATTGAAGTAACGCAGCGCGATGCTGCGAAGACCATAGGCAACTGCGTAATCCTTTAGAATTTGCTCGACCATCAATTTGGAATGTCCATAAGGATTGATCGGATTCTGAGGGGTGTCCTCGGTGATCGGCAGCGAGGCAGGTACACCGTAGGTAGCGCATGTAGATGAGAAAACGAGCTTCTTCACATCGTTGGCTATCATCGTGTCGAGCAGGCATTGAGTACCGGTAACGTTGTTTCGATAGTACATCGATGGCTCGTTAACCGATTCTCCGACATAGGCCAGCGCTGCAAAGTGCATAACCGCCTTTATGTCATGAGCCTTAAATACAGAATCGAGCGTTTCGGTATCGTGAAGGTCACCGACAACGAGCTCACCCGCAGTAACAGCATCTTCGTTGCCGCGCTCTAGGTTGTCATAAACGACGACATTGTATCCTTGCTGGTTCAGTTGGCGAACCATATGGGAGCCGATGTAGCCAGCACCGCCGGTTACCAGAATTGTATCTTTCAATGGAATGTCCTCATCCTGCCTTGCGTTGACGCCGGGCGAGTTTTCTTTTTATTGATTGCTGCGAGCTTTTGTTAACAAAGCGGCCGTTTATGGTTATTCCCTGACGCGTTGATGCGCCAGCTTGTTGCGTACCCTGAGCCGCATTGGCATTTTTTGAAACCTCAGCCGATTCAGGTGTTTCATTAATGACTGTTATCTGTCTTTGTTCTAATAGACGCTTTTTAAGTGAGCGTCTATGCGCCAGATCTTCGCGGGCAGCTTTTAGTTTTTCGCTGTTGTATGAACGCAGAGAAATCGGCAAGCCGAATAAGCCTGCGTGAGATTGATACACAGTGACTTGTTGAAGCATACTGACCGGTAGGGCGATGAAAAATATCCAATAAAGATCACGATTGACCAACAGACGGGCTTCGGAGTAATTACTAAGCAGTAGTGCCACCATAAAACCGAGTACAAACAATACGCCCGGCTGCTGGCGTTGATACTGACAATAGATAATTTCGATGACCTGCTGAATAATCATGAACACAGTCAGGGCCATCAGTGGCAGCCCGACTTCAGAGGCAATCTGTAGCAAGCCGTTATGCGCGTGGTAAACGGTCCAGGTGAAATCTGTTAGTGATTTTTGAATCCATTCACTGTCATCGGTTGGATACCAGATGGTTCCGTAGCCGTATCCTGTCCAAGGCTTTTCGAGAATAAGTGCCCAGGTTTGTTTCCAAACCTCACCACGTCCTGTTAAATCACCTGAACGGCCTATTAATTCTGCTGTATCGATGAAATGAAAAGCAACGCCTGCCAAACCTGCCATTAAGCCGCCCAAAACGAGCATGGAAATCAGGCCTAGTCTGAGACTAAAGGCAGCGTACAAATAAATCATAATCATTGAGGCTGTGACCAACGCCAAAATGGAGGTCGCAGAGTCGCTGAAATACAAGCAAACAGCCGATGCTGCAGCCAGGAATAGATACCCGATGCGCGTTGCTGTGCTCACTTGCCAGAAGCTAATACTCACCAACAAAAGGATTGAGATAGCCGACCAGAACCCCAGCGTGTTTTTTGACGTGAGTACGCCACCCCATGCCGTTGTTCCTTCATAGTCAACAATACCCATTGCAGGGAAGAACAAGGCTGCGACAATGGATGCAACCATCAGTAAACCAAGAACCACCGCGGAGACTTTCAGCATGCGTGTCAGCGGTAAACGAAATCCTAAGTACAGAGCGACTAAGGTTGTGCCGGCCAGGTGCACTGATCGTTCTAGTGTCAGGTTTGTATCAAGTGACCACAACGCAGAAAAACACGTACCAGCCATGATGATCGTCAGCGGCAGGCGATAACGAACTATCCACGTCGCCCAGTTGATGCCTGAAGACATGACAAGTCCGAGCGCAGCGACAACATACATCGCTAGCCACAGTGCGGTTGTTGCCGGGCTTGCCATAGAGACAAAGGCAGGTGTTTTCATACCTATGGTAAGCATGAAACTACTGCCTTGCAGTAACGTCAGCACCAACATGAATGTGGCGACTGTCGATCCGCGATACGGTATGTGAAGCGTATTAAGCATCAGCGGAACGTTTGTCCTCCGCAGAGTTGTTTCGTGCTTGCTCTAAGGTCAGTCCACGAAACCTGACGTACTGATCCACCAGCCGCCTATAAAAGCGAGGGAATAAATTCTGAACGGTCTGTCTCACAACACCCAGCGGACTCGATGCACCTGCACGATAACCTTTCCACAGCAGTGAAAAGCTTTTAAGCGGCGCTGTTCGCGCTAAGCCAACACTTTCGAAGCCTGCCTGAAAGCCTGCCCAGGCCTGAGGTGACATGGACGATTTTTGAGTCGCCATCCATTGAAAGAAATTGGTGTATTTCTCAGATGTACCGGCATAGATAGGTAATTGCGACAGGGCGTCGGCACTCACAATGTCCGCATACAAGGTATACGGCTTAGGCATCATGTGAAACGGGATACCTGTTTTCCAGCAGTCGATCGCGAACTGATCATTATCACCGAATGTGACGGCCTCATCCCATTGAACCTGTTCGGCAACACTACGAGGAATGATAATGGTACTGGTTTGAATAAACCCGCCATGAACATAGAGAAAATCGTAGATGGGTTCTTCAGCGCCTAGCGCTCGATCTGGTTTTACCCAGTATCGTCCAACACCGCGATCGACAATGATTTGTCCGTAGATAAGAGCATCACCGTGTTCTGCCAGTTCCTGTTGGGCGGCTTCTAAAAACTCAGGGTACCAGCAGTCATCGGAGTCGAGAAACGCTATGTACTCGCCTGTGGCCACACGCATACCGTGGTTTCGTGCAGCCGCTGGGCCTGCGTTTTCCTGATGCACGACAACCAGTCTATCGTCGTCGATACCTGCCAGTACTTCACGTGTATCGTCTGAGGATCCATCGTCAACGATAACCACTTCCAGACTACCAAACGTTTGCTCGAAACAGGATCGCAAGGTATCCAGCACCGATGTTGAACGGTTGTAGGTAGGAATGACGACTGAGAAGCGAGGCTGCATTAGTAGGTCTCACTGCGAAGGGTTGTGCGCCCCAAATGGGCTGTCAGTTTACCTTCGAACTTCCAGCGCAATTGAGTCGCTTTGTCCTTCAGGCTCGGCACTATCATCGAGGTCAGGCTGAGTAGTCCCGCAACGACACCGAGTCCAACTGTTTTTGTACATCGGACAAGCGTGGCAGGTAGATCTGGCTGAAGTAGCTGCATGACTCGCACTCTGGAATTATGGACGGTGACAACGCGGTGCTTTAACCAATTAGGATGCAAACGAGACTCCGGTACCGGTTCATGAACGACAGCATTGGCAGCCCAGTACATGCTGTGATCGAGTTGCGCCAGTTGCATAAAGAATGCGAGGTCTTCACCGCCGGAATGGGCAAATTCTGGGCGAAAAAATTCCGGTGCTAAAGGTGATAGTACGCTTGCCCGCATGAGAAAATTACCACCCGCTTGCAATTGACACCGGCTTTCATCAGGCAGGGCCATGTCCGCACCGTAGTAGGGGTTGGCCAGTAAAGCCGGATCCGCATGCTCTGGAAATTCAGGGCGGGTCGGACCACCGACAACATCAGCTGAGTGCTTTTTCTGAACCCTTATGAGTTCGCTCAACCACTGAGGCTCCGGCCATTCATCATCGTCCAGAAACGCGATAAGCTCAGGTGATAACGAGAGCGCTTTTGCGGTGGCTGTATTTCGTGCCGCCGATATGCCTGGAGTGGACTCCGTAACGGTGTGGATCGTGAACGGATAGTCTGAGGGCATGCCCTGACAGATAGCGATGCCTTCACCGGCAGCGTCGTTATCGGACACCACAACCTGCAAATCATCAGCACCGTGTAAAGCCGGCAGATTGTCTAGTAATTTCTTCAGGCCCGCCGGACGTCTGTAGGTACAGACACACAGCACCACCTTGATTGCATTTTGCTGAGTCATGATTGCGGTACACCCGTGGATGCTTTCAAACGGGAATAAAGAATGTAAGACAGATAGAATGCCATGAAAGTCTCAGCGGCTAGTATGCCGAACAGCGTCGTTTCTGGCTTGAAATAATAAAGGGTCAGACTGACCAGTACACCACTGACAATCGCACCGTAAATGCTTGCCATCGCGAGCACTTTAAAATCTCTCATAGCTTGCAAAGCCGCGGCTGGCGCGTTGTAACTAGCGGCAAATAATGTAATGACCGACCAAAGCCCGACGATGAACGCCATCGGTTGATCCGCATACTGCTCGGCATAGAGATATTGATAAATCAGTGGCCAGGCTAACCAAAGAACGATGCCCATCGCCATAACCGCAAGTGTCATCAACAGGGTTGTTGTCCAGATTTGCGCACGCACAGCTGTGTGCCGGTTTTCTGAGAGTGCAACAGCCAATTCTGGCTTCACCATGTTTTGCCAGGTTAGCAATGCAACCCGAACAGGGCCAAATAGAACAAATCCGGCTGCTAGCGGAGCATACGCATTGGGACCGTTGGTCGAGGTGATAATGACACTGTGGGCCTGCGCTAAAAACAACGTTGTGAGAGAGCCTGCCAATGCCCAGCGTGATTGCAGCCAGACTTCCCCGTAGCTTGTAATTTTTCCGAATGAAAACCACTTTCTTCCTTTACCATGCAATCGCCAGCGTTCAACGAACATGGCACATAGGTTTGCCGCTGCCAGCGCATAAAGAACCTGTTCAATTGAAATTTTTTCCCGGGTGAACATAAGCGCAATAACAATGATTGCACCGGTTGCAACGTAGACGGTATCGCCGGTGGCAGTCACCAGTGGCTTCATGCGGGCGTAGCCTGCGCTTCTGCTGAAGTGACGAGCGGAGTAGACAGCCACAAAGGCTGTTACAGCCAGTGAGATGTTGCTGGTTACTTCAGATGTATGGGTATACAACAATCCAGCAAGAATTAACGCCGAGAATAAAATGATATTCAGCGTGCTGAACATGGATTCCTGGGCGACGCGTTCTTGATCGTCTTTGATGACCGGTGTGTAGACGGTCAGTGGTGTGGAGATCAACGCATTGTTTATTGCGGAGGCGAACATCGCCAGCACAAAGGCAAACGCGAACACACCGTACTCATACGGTGATACCACCCGCAGTAAGAGCAGGTTGAGCGCAAAGTGAAAGCCGCTGACCAATCCTTGCGCGCCCACCGAAAGAAACAATCGTGACTTGATCAGTTTCATGGCTTGGCCGAAAAGAGACGAGATGCTCATCACTTGATCGGTTCCGCGCCGATTCGAGTACGCTGATAAATCGCAATTCTCGATAGGGGCATTGTTGTTTTCAAAATGTCCATTAACGCCTTTGACATTCAGGCCTTGTTCGCGCGCAGCAGGTTGCCAATACCATTGCGAAGCAATATGAAGCCAAGGAGTATAGGTTCTGCCAAGTAGCGAAAAGCGAATCGTCTGGGATTTTCCAAAAGTCGGAAACTCCATTCAAGGCCGACACGTCCCATCCATCGCGGAGGCGTTTTTACAGCCCCAGCAACGTATTCCATGCAAGCGCCGCAGGAAAATACGATAGGTGCTTCGATAAGTTGACGGTGTGCGTGTAGCCAGGCTTCTTGTTTTGGCGCGCCAAAGCCAACGAGTACGATAGCGCTTTGGTTGCTATTCATCTGCTCGATGACGTTAAGGCTTTCCGGGTGCTGAGCTTCCTGGTTGAAATAGCCGTCATGGCCGCTGATGTCGATGCCCGGTACCTTTTCGCGGATTATCTCCAGTGCTTTTTGTTGCACCTCGGATTGTTGGCCAACATGGAAAACCGGCCAGTTGTTGTCTCTAGCCAACTCCATCAATGGCATGATGAAATCGACGTACGTAATTCGATGATCTCTGGTTACTGGGATTCGCAGCAATTGCATTAACCAAATCACGGGCATGCCATCAACCAGTACCGTTGTATCCTGGTAATGGCGCTTCAGGTCGCTGTCGGTGAAGTAGCTATATAAGGAGTGCAGGTTGTGGTACAGCACGGTGGTTGGCTTAGATTGCGCTACCGCTCGCCGTGTTAGTTCAAGGTATTCGGTCAGGGTGCCGGGATGCGCGAAAAAGCCCAGCAATGAGCGTTTTTGAAGCTCATCTGACGATTTCATTGAATGGGTTCGGGTATCGGTCATGGCCATTATCTATAAAAGCGGTTTCACTAAAAAAGATGATATGGCACTGAACCCGGTTAGCTTTACGTCCATCCGGGGCAACATCCTGCCTTATTGATCCTTACAGATTAGCGGCAGATGACGAGAATACTTCCGCCAAGGGTTCAACTAACCTGGCAGATTACGTGTTTCTCAAATAAATCAGGCCCTTAGAAGGGCCTGATTGAGTGTCTTGCTTGGGATTTAACCCATTAGTAAGCGTTCTTGTGAGTCCAGCCTTTAAAGACGGTCATAACGAGAATCTTGATATCCATGAAGATACTCCAATTCTTAACGTAATGACGATCGTGTTCGATTCTGGAAACCATATCGCTAACCCGACGAGTCTCTCCACGGAAACCGTTGATTTGGGCCCAACCAGTGATGCCTGGCTTCACACAATATCGAGAGTTCAACGCTGGAATAACGTATTTGAAGTCTTCATCCAGCTTCAGAGGATGAGGGCGTGGTCCGACCATGGACATTGTGCCCTGGATCACATTAAACAACTGAGGCAGTTCGTCCAGGCTGGTTTTACGAAGGAAGGCACCAACGCGAGTTATGCGTGGGTCGTCTTTCTGAGCCTGTTTGAATTCAGCCGGACCATCCTGGTACATAGTGCGAAATTTGTACACTTTGATGATCGACTTGTTTCTACCACTTCTGGCCTGACAGAACAAAGCGGGCCCAGTGCTATCCAACTTCACAGCAATAGAAATAATGGCCATGAGAGGGAAAAGAATGAGTAGGGCGATTGATCCGAAAACAAAGTCTTCAAGGCGCTTGAGTGCAGCACCGAAGCCTGCAATCGGCTGAAGAGTTTCAGTATCGCTACTAACAACGAGAGACGTCCAATGTTTGGCGTTTACAGGACCCACATCCATGGTCGCTGCATTGGCACTGATTTGGTCAACTACCGTCTTATTTTTATTATTGTTGGCTATGTTGGCGCTCGGCACCGCAATTCTCCTGTTTTTATGTTTGTTAACGAATAATCTTGCTTTTGGCAGAAGATCCGTTAGTCGTCCTTTCGAGTACAAACTAAGTGGGACTGATATTACCGTAACGAGAGTCTAAATCTCGTGACGCTAATCTCATTTGGTAATTCTACCGCGGCACCCACGTGTTAATTGCCACGGCTTGTTCAAATGACCGTCAATTTACTGTTGTTGACACTTTGTAATGGTGCCGGGTTAGTCTAGCTGTTCCCGGTAATAAGTATAGTGCTTAGGCGTTGGTGTCGAAGAACTGTTCATGATGCAGCCGCTGACGCGAACACCTGAGAACGTCAGACGTTTCAGTGCCTCATTGAGCTGTGGCTCTTTCACCTCTCCTTCCTTCACAACCATGATAGTAGATCCTGCGTGTTTGCCTAGTGACGCTGCCGTTGAAACACTTAGTACTGGTGGTGTATCGATAATGGCTATGTCGAACCGCGGAGCGACAACATCGAGGAACGCTCCGAACTCTTTATCGCTAGGAATTTCCGAGCCATTGCCACCCGAGTAGCCGCGCGCTATGCAATATAAGTTCGGTACTGACGTAGGCTTCACAGTTTCTTTCAGCTCGCTTTTGCCACGAACCACTTCCGGGAGTCCGGGGCCAGATGGCAGCCCCAGAGATTTGTGAAGTTGACCACGTTGGTAGTCCGCGTCGATCAGTAGAACTTTTTTGCCGGTCTGAGCCACCAGAACCGCCAGATTCAGACTCATGAATGACTTACCCATGCTCGGCAATGGACTGGTGAACATCAGAACATTGTTGTTCGCTTCAGCCATCACGTCTTCAAGCATGCTGCGAAGTCCTCTCAGATTCTCTATTGAGTAATCTTCCGGCTTTGACAGCGCAAGTACGTTGCCGGCAATGACCTTGGACGGATCGTCCGAGGACGAAGAGCCTGGCAGCAGGCGACGAGGGTCGACTGTAACCGGACTTCCGATGCGGCGCTGCGCAGAACTCTTCGGTATGTTCATGTATACCGGTAATCCCGATGCGCGTTCTAGAGAATCCTGATCGCTGATGACCGTGGAAAGAGCCGAGCGAAGCGTTAAGAATAAAGTGTAGAGAAACAGGGTAGCTAGTGTTCCACCGGCAACGGCTAGCAATGTGCTCGGCGAGACAGGTTTGCGCGGTGGCAATGCATCATCGATGATCTGCACTTCACCAACGTTACCCACATTGGCAAGCTTAAGCTTCTGTAGCTGTTCACTGATTTCGATGAACAAGCTGCGTTTGGTTTCCAGCTCATCTTCGAGGATGGCCTGCTCACGTTGTGTATTCGGCGCGCTGCGGATCGTGCCACGTACCTGACTGATCTTCTCATTCAGGACATCAATGGCTTTTTGCAGGCGCTTAGGCGTTGGATGATTCACCGTGTAGCGACGCAACATGTCGTCGCGCTCCACTTCTTTTTCAAGTAGGTCGGTTTCGAGTCGGTCGAGCTGAGCAAGCTTAAAATTGACCTGTGCATCCTGGTTGAATGAATTCGCATTGCGCCGGAAATTAGACAAAGCAACTTCGGCAGCTCGCAGCTCCGACTCTACTCTAGGGAGTTGCTCTTCAAAGACCAATAATTCTGCATCTGATGATCGATTCTGGGAGCCCAGTTTGACACTGGTGTATTCCTCGAGAATAGCGTTCGTCACATCGGCGATGTGATCCGGATCGTTGCCGCGCAGTTTTACCGTGATCATTCGTGACTTTGCATCAGTCGTTTCTGTCGCAAAGTCAGAGCGCAGTGCCGTCACAGTTGACTGCAAAGAGCCTCGAACAACTGAAAATTCAACACCTTCGCGAGCTTCAATATAAGAGAGTTGAATGATTAACGGACCCTGGTTGCTGAATTCGACAGCCACACGCTCACCAACTTGTGCGCGTTCTATCAGAGTTTGTGTGTCGTTGGCCAACGAATAGCTGCCATTGCCCAGTGCCGTAATTGTGAGCTCGGTGTCCTCTAGCCGTCTAGGAACCGAAAGCTCTGCTACTTCGATGCTCGCATCGCTCCACGCATACGGTTCAGCAAAGCCCAGTTTGCTAATCATGTCTGCCAGAACGGGAACACGCTGAGAGACGGCGCCGACAATCGGAAAACGTTTTGCTTCTGCTGATGTCCGCAGACCGAAAGCATCCACCACAGGGCTAAGAACGCGGCGGGAGCGAAGTAGATTCGCCTCTTCCTTAATCGTTGGTGCGTTCCAATCTGTTTGCGCTGCTGAACCGTCTCCGTTGAAGTAGTTTTTAGGTTGATTAACTTCAACCAGCGCCGACGTTTCGTAGGTTTTTTCTGTGCTTATCAGATACAGCCATGCCAGGCCTAAACCCAAAGCAAGTGTCAGGAGCAAACCAAACTTGTGGCGAAGCAATAGCCTAAGGTATTCCTTGGCATCGCTTGTCGCCGGCACAGTTGCGTATCCTTGCATGGAGGCACCGGCACTTGGGTAATTCAATGTTTTCATCAAACGTGGTCCGTCGTCGTTGGCTTTGCCGTTAGACGCGTTGAGTATAGGAGCTGTCTTTCGTCGCTGCTGAACTTCAAAACTGTCTTAATTCGATCTTGCCTACCGAACTTATTATTGTTATGCATCTTGTGGCTTCAGTGCTATTAGATTGACGGACATTGCTCTCGTGCAACAATCCAGCAGTCATTTGGCCCTAAGCCGTTGAAATTATAAGGTGGCGAGATTGTATCAACTCCCGCATTTCCAATTGTGACGTAGTTTTAATTCATCATAAGTCGGAGGTCACTAGTTAAAAGATTCTACAATTCGACACAAAATCTCTAACTTATGGCCTTTTATTGTTCTTGTTTTATTCCAGATAAATCCATCCTGCAGATCTCTTGCGTAAGCAGATCAGGTTTGCCGTCGTGGCCCACCTGCAGATAGAGGCGGAACAAAATCAACAAAAGCCTGATATGAACATCAACGCGTTAAGCGATCCAATCAGTACTGAGTGTTGCGGCCTCGCGTCAGCCCAGTTTTATAGAATGAAATCTGGAAGGGTTCACGTTGTCGAAATAGAAGCGAAAAAGTGGCAGCGCAGCGGGCTGTTTTGGTCTGGTTTTTGGCAGGAGAAAATTTTCGCTTGCAAAAGTGAGACAGGAAGCACGCGCATCGCGTTTTTTTGTGAAGCATCCGATCGAACTGTCCGCAAATCGTGTTCAGTCGGCAGTGTTGGCATGCGCAAGCGTCATTACGGCGTTAAGAAATCGACGTGTTTCTCTTTATTCTCCGGTAGAGGAAGAGCTTTTGCGAATTAGCGCGGCTAACAAGTTATCGTCCAAATCACATCGCCGAAGCTGGGTCTTATCCTTGTTTTGTGTTCTGTTGCAGGCTTGTTCAAATCCACAGTCAGAAACGACTACAAACTCTTCTGAAACCGTCTTATCTAACTGGTCCGAGATTGTCGGCCAAATTGATTGGCCCGAAACGAGCGATTCCCTTGAAATCCCTGAAGACGTAAGGCTTCACCCTGAAGCCGCCTTTGAGTCGTTTATCTCGAAAATCGTATTGCACGGTCCTGGCGATGAGCTTCAGGGAGTTCTTATCGAGATGGATAGAATCAGTTTTCCCGGTTCTAGCGAGATCGATTCCGATTGGGCGTATCAGTCGGTTGTTCGCTCGCATATCGTTCGTTCAGAATCAAAATATGAGGAGGCTTGGGTAAAGGATGAATTTGCCCGCCTCGCACTGGGTTTGTCGGAATCTGATCAAACCACACTATCAGTGAGCAAAATAGGCGTTGCGTTAGAACATCCAGGCAGGTGTGATTCGACGTTGACACTGACCGGCAGTTTTGTGGAAAGACCAGTCACGTTTTCCGTGCAGCTTAACGACTGTCCGGTGGCCAGCAATCTTGGGTCTTTGAAACAATGGGAATATCCGGTTCTGCGCCTGGTCGGACAAATGGATGGAAAGCAGGTAGAAGGACATGCTTGGATAGTTCACCGTTGGGGTACCCCCACATCGATTGATGGACCGGTAGTGGTGGATGAATTAAAGCTGCGCATCTTGGAAGAGGATAATGTTCCTGCCCAGCTTACTATTACCCGGACAAAAAGACGTTCCGGCCACGGACCGATGAGCGTTTTTGCAATCCACGAGAAGCTTGGGAAAATCCGAGAGCTCGTGGAAGTGTCATGGACAGACGAATTTACTCAGGCGCCGCAAGCGGGAACCTTCAACTATCCAAGTCGTATCCGGCTTCAGCTTAACGATCAGCAGGAATTGATTGTGGACCCTGTGGTCACAGGCTCCCAAGAAACAGATGAGTTTTTTGCAGCGTGGTCTTCGGCCGCTCGAGTCTCCGGATCTTTTGACGGCATAGGCTACCTCGATTTTCAGCCATTAAGAACTCATCAGTGATGCAATGTCCAGGCACTATAAGTTTCGAGAGAATTAACGTGCAGCTTTTACCCATCTGTAACAGGGCTTGATGTGAACATGACTACCGAACTCGGTGCCAAATTGTTTTGCTGGCTGTTTTCGCTGATGGTGATTTCCTCCTGTGATCGGCCGAATGCTTCGTCAAACCAAACGGTGGACGCTAGCAACATTGATCCGGATATCAGCATCGTAGTTGATCCCAACGTGCTGGGGTTGCCGAATATGTCGGCCGCCAAGGTGGCAACGCTTGGGCGTATACCAGCCTCCAATCAACGGCCAGGCGATCCTGCGGTAGGCAGGCGGGCACTGCTTGAAAATGACTATGTCAGTTGCGGCCTACCTGAGCGTGTCTTTCGACATGTG